>JAADEN010000153.1 GCA_013153375.1 Chloroflexota bacterium
CCCATAAAAGGCCTGCAACCGCCGCCCAACCCGGCGTAAAAATTCGCCCGGCCCGGCCGCGCGGATGAACTCCCAGGCCCGCTGCCGCGCCAACGCATCCCGCTCCGCGTCGTCCACGATGTACAGCAATTCTTGCGCCGCGGGAGGGTAGAAGGTGCCGTCGCCGTCGGGATGCGCGCCCACATACAGATTGTAGCCGCCCGAGGTCTCCAGCCACACCCAGCGCCCGTGCAGCCGCGCGTTGCGCACCAGCCAGGGCGTGAGCATGACGGTCAACACCAATCCCGCGGCGAGTAACGCCTTCCAACGCCGCGCCCGGCCGTTCGCGGAGTCCTGTCCACCAGGCCCCCAGGCGGCCCGGGCCAGCACCAGAGGCACGAACACCGCGGCCACCGAGCGGGTGAGCATGGCCAGCCCCAGGAGACCGGCCGCGGCCACGGCCCAGCGCACCTCTCGACCGGGACGCGGGCCGCGCACCAACAGCACCAGCAGGGCCAGGCTCAGAGGCAGGAACAGATTTTCGGTCGCCAGGGCCAGGGGCAGCAGCACCAGTATGGGATACGCGGCCACGATCAAGGCCGCAGCCGTGGCCGCGCGGGGACGGTCGGGCATCAGGGCCCGCGCCAAAGCCCAGGTCAACGGCACGACCAGCGCGCCCAACACGGCCTGGGCCAAACGGGCCGCGAACCAACGCTGCTCGAGCCCGGCCAGCCGATACCACACGGCCAGAAACGCAGGATACAAAGGCGCCCGGAAAGATGTGGGCAGCCCGCGCGGGTCGTACGCGGGATGCGTGGTGGGGTCGAAGTCCAGGTAACGCTGAATGAGGGCCACATCCTCGGCCGCGTACCAGCGATAACCCTGGCCCGTGGCCAGACTGCGGGCCAGCATGTCATACTGAAACATGTCGTCCAGCCCGATGCCCAGGCCCCGCCCGGCCAGCACCGCGAGCAGGCGCAACGCCAGGGCCAGCGCGAAGACCTGCACGGCCGCGCGGCGCTCCGGGTTCATGGGTCGGCCTTCCCGTTGCGGCCATAGCACTCAGGCCGTCGGTCCGCCAACGCGGGGAACGCGGCCCGGCGTTGGCGCGTGGCAGCCAGATCCACCCGCACGGTCAGCACCTGCGCCGCGTCGTGGGCCTGGGCCAGAACCTGGCCCCATGGGTCCACCACCGCGGATCCGCCGCCGAAGGGGCCGTAACGCCCCGGCCCAACCCGGTTGACCGCGAGCACGAAGAGCAGATTCTCCACCGCGCGGGCCCGCAGCAGCAGATCCCAATGGTCACGCCGCGCCGCGGGCCAAGCGCCCAGTACCACCAGCGCGTCCGCGCCGCGCAGCGCGTACCCACGCGCCAACTCGGGGAAACGCAGGTCATAGCACACCAGCACGCCCACCCGGCCCCAGGGCAGCGTCCACATCTGCGGCGCGCAGCCCGGGCTCACGACCTGGTCCTCGTGCATGCCGCGGAAAAGGTGGATCTTGCGGTACGGCGGCAGCACCTGGCCGCGCGGGCCCACGGTGACCGCGGCGTTGTACCGCCGTCCGTCGGCCGCGCGGATGGGCAACGAGCCGCTGATCCACAGGTCGTACTCGGTGGCCCACCCGCGCATGGCCCGCAGCGTCGGGCCGTGGGGGAAGGGCTCCGCCTGGGCCGTGATCGCGGCGGGGTCGAAGCCTGTGGTCCACATCTCGGGCAGCAAGGCCCACCGCGCGCCCTGCCGCGCGGCCTGGGCCAAAGCCTGCCGGGCCGCAGCCCGGTTGGCCTCGACGGCCCCGTCACGCACTTCCATTTGAATCAGGGCCAGGGTGAGCATGGAGGACCTCCGAATGGTTTCGGCTCACTCACATCCGTCCGCGCAGAAACGCCGCAGCACGATGCCCCAGCCTTCGGCCTCGTTGTAGTACTGGGCCACTTCTTCCAGATAAGGCGTCAGGTCCTGGTAGGGCGGGTGATTGTACAGGGCTTTGCCGAGCAACGCGTAGTCCAGGCCCACGTTGCGCAGGTAGTCCACCCGGGTGCCCTGCTTCATGGCCTGCAAGTAGGCGTAGTTGCTGATGAGACCGTCCAGGTTGACGATGGTGCGACCCTGGACGAAATACCCCAGGCTGCCCGCGCCCGTCGCGGCGATGAGGGAGCCGGGTTCGGTGTGGGCTTCGACCCAGCGCGCGTAGTCCAGGTACATGTGCACGCCCGGCCGCTGATGAGGAAAGCGGTGCACCAGGCGCTGGCTCAGGCGGACGCCCGCCACAAGCAACAGCAGGCCGGCCGCCAGAGGCCAGGTCCAACGGGGCCAGCGCCGAGGCGCGAAGCGCGCCAACAGGCTCTCCCAAACGACCTGGGCCAGCACCGCGGCCAGCACGAACAGGAGCAGGTGCTGGCCCACCCAGTACCAGTGGCGCACGCCCAGGTGCCGGGCGATGGGATAATAAGCCGCGTGCATCATCGCGCCGGCCAGCCAGGGCAACACCCAGGCGCGACGCACCACGGGCCACCACGCCCGCCGGGTGAGCCACAGTCCGCCAGCCGCGAGGGCCAACCCGACGACCACGATGGGCAAGCCTTCCCGCCAGGATTGCACTTCAGGCAGTCCCAGGGCCAAAAGATTTTCCTCATAACGATGGTAGAGGCGCCACAGGGGCGTCAGGAGGGGGGACCAAGGGCGCCCGGGACGCGGACTGAGATTCGCTTTGAAGAAAAGGATCGGCCAGGGATCTGCGCTGGGTTTGCCGTAGGGCGTGCCTGTGCCAAAAGTGCCCCACCAGGCCTTGACCTGCCCGCTCACGGGCATGATGCCGCCCACATAGGCCCAACTCCAAAGCAGATAACCGCCCACCAGGGCCAGAGGCGGCCCGGCCCAAGCCGCGAACCAGCGCGCGAAGGGCCTCCACGCCCTTTGGCGCAACCACGGCCACCACACCCGGCGCTGGTCGAACAGCATGGCCAGCACCACGGCCCCGGCCACAAAGATGTTGTCCAACCGAGCCAGAAGGACCAGGGCCAGACTCAGGCCCCAGGCCAGCCAACGGCGCGCTTCGTCAGGCGCTTCGCGGAGGTATATGCTGGTGTACCACACGCCGGCCAGGGTGAGGGCGTTGAGCGCGCTTTCGATGCTGCCCACCGAATAGGCGAAGACCACGGTGGGGCTGAACACCCACGCCACGGCCAAGGCCCAGGCAATGCCGCGAGCGAAGACCCGCCGCCCGGCTCGATAGAGCACCAGGCCCGTGAGGCCGTGGACCAGGCCCGTGAGCAGCACCACCCCGCGCAAAGGCAGGATGAGATCACCGCCCCGGCCCAGGAGCGCGTACACGGCCACCAGCAGGGCCATCCACAGAGGATGGAAGCCGTTGGTCGGCCCCAAACCGTCGAAAGTCACACCCCGGCCCAACACGATGTTGCGGGCGACGGTGAAATAATAAAACGCGTCGTCGATGTGAAACCAGTTGAGCAGGGAGTATTCCGACGCCGTAGCCACATATCCGTGCAGGGCGACAATCCAGGCCAGCAGCGCGGCCTCTTCCCACGACAAACGCAAACGGCGGGACATATCGGCTCCCCGGTAAGAACTCAAATGGATTGTACCGCAATTGAAAGGGCAGGGTGGGGTATAATGCAGCGGCAAACCCCGTACGCAGGAGGTCTTCATGGCGCGGCTTTTCGTCCCCGGCCCGGTAGATGTGGCTCCCGAGGTGGCTCAGGCGCAGACCAAGCCCATGCTGCCGCACCGCAGCCCCGAATTCGAGGCCCTGTTCCACGCGTGCGAACAGCGGGCGCGGGCCCTGTTCTTCACCCAGTACCGGGTGTTCATCAGCGCCTCGTCAGGCACGGGCTTCCAAGAGGCCGCGGTGCGCAACCTGGTGCGCCCGGGACGCCGTGCGCTGGTGGGCATCAACGGCGCGTTCGGCAAACGCTGGCGTGAGGTGGCCGAGACCAACGGGATCCTCGTGGACTCCATCGAAGTGCCCTGGGGCCGACCTTTGCGGGGGAAACTTTTCACGGCCGCGCTGGAAGCGCGAGACGATTACGATTTGGTGATGGTGGTGCACAACGAGACCTCCACGGGCGTGGAGAACCCCATCGCCGAGATCGCGGCCGCGGTGCGGGCCGTCCGGCCCGACGCGCTCATCGCGGTGGACTCGGTCTCGGGCCTGGCAGGCGCGCGGCTGGAGATGGACGCCTGGGGCCTGGACATGGTGTTCACTTCGGGGCAGAAGGCCCTGGCTTTGCCGCCCGGCATCGCGCTGGCCGCGGTATCGGATCGGGCCCTGGCGCGCGCCGAAGAGGTGCCCCAGCGGGGCTGGTACTTCGACCTGCTGCGCCTGGAGAAGCACCGCCTCAAAGATTCGACGCCCGCGACGCCGCCGGTCTCCCTCATCTACGCGCTGGATGTGCAACTGGATCGGATTCTGGCCGAGGGGCTGGAGGCTCGCTTCGCCCGCCATGCGGCCCTGGCCCAACGGGTCCAGACCTGGGCGCGCGAGCGCGGCTTTGGCTTGTTCGCGGCCGAGGGCTACCGTTCCAAGACGGTCACCACTATCACCAATACCCACGGTCTGGACATCGCCGCGCTCAACGCGTTCCTCCTGCAGCGCGGTATGCGCATCGCCAACGGCTACGGCCCGCTCAAGGGCGAGACCTTCCGCATCGCGCACATGGGCGAGATCCAGATGTCCGACCTGGACCAACTCCTGGCCGCGTTGGACGAATACCTGCACACATCCTGAAGGCACGAGGCCATGACACCGTCCCCCAGCCCCCACGACGACACGCTGCACGACCCGACCCGCACGCCTCAGGTGGGGGAGGTGTATCGGGTCGTCCTGACCACCTGGACCTACGGCGGCGAGGTCATGGGCCGACTGCCCGACGGACGGGCCGTGTTCGTGCCCTTTGCGTTGCCGGGCGAGGTGGCCCAGGTGCGGCTCACCGAGGTCAAATCCCATTACGCCCGGGGCGAAATCGTGGCGCTGGAGGAGACCTCGCCCGACCGGGTGCCGCCCCGTTGCCCGCACTACAAGATCTGCGGCGGGTGCCATTACCAGCATGTGTCCTATCCCGCGCAATTGGCCGCCAAAAGCGTCATTTTGCGGGACCAACTGGAGCGTATCGGCAAACTCGCCAATCCGCCCGTGGGCGCGACCGTGCCTTCGCCCCAGCCGTGGGCGTATCGCAACCACGCCCAGTTTCATCCCGCGGGGCAGGGGAGGCTCGGCTTCAAGGCCCGGGACGGCGAAACCGTGGTGCCCATCGAGACCTGCCCGCTGCTGGACGCGACCGTGTCCGAGGTCTGGCCGCGGCTGCACCTGGAGGACGGCGCGGGCATCCAGCGGGTGCATGTGCGCAGCGGCGCGGAGGGTGAGGCCCTGGTGGTGCTGCTGGGCGAGGAGCCCAAACCGCCGCCTCTGGAGGTGGACTTTCCCGTCTCCATGCTCTACATCGGCCCCGAAGGGCCCATCGTGCTGGCCGGGCGCTCGTATGTGGTGCAGCGGGTCAAGGGCCGCGCGTTTCGGGTCTCGGCCCATGCGTTCTTCCAGGTCAACATCCCCGTGGCCGAAGCCATCATCGAGCACCTGTTGCGCTACCTGCCGCTGCGGGAGGACGCGACCCTGTTGGATGTGTATGCGGGCGGCGGTCTGTTCAGCGCCTTCCTCGCGCCGCGGGTCGGGCGGCTGATTGCGGTGGAGGAAGATCCTTGGGCCGTGGCCGATTTCGAGGTCAATCTGGCCGAGTACGATCATGTGGAACTGTACGAAGCGCCCGCGGAAATGGCCCTGCCGCACCTGCGCCGACGGGGCGAGCGGGTGGACCTGGCCGTGGTGGATCCGCCTCGGGCCGGCCTGAGCCGTGAGGTGCTGGACGCCTTGACGGACCTGGGCCCCGAGTGGCTGGCGTATGTCTCATGCCATCCCGCGACGCTGGCGCGCGATGGCCGCCAATTGCACAAACGCGGTTATCATCTGGTGCGGGCCACGCCTTTCGACATGTTTCCTCAGACTTACCACATCGAGAGCGTGACGCTCTGGCGTCGCCACGGATGACAGGATAGAGGGCCAGACTCGAAGAATAATTTGATTAATATCGTTTGAAAGGGAAGGGAGGTTCAGGGGCGGCGCGGCGAAACAATGGCCCAATCGACCGAAAGGACCTTGCGGCGCGACAGGTGGGGCAGGGGATTCCAACGACGACACCACGGCGGTTCAAGCAAGTCGAAACGCGGACGCACTTCATTTTTAAAGAAGGCCGCGAAAGGCTGCGAGCAGCATGAGCGACGGAACTCGAACACGCCAAACGCGCTCTCAGGGCGGTGGGGAGGTGGTTTGAAGGCAAACGCGGGGCTTCTTTGTGCCTCAAACCGTCCTTCACTTGCGATAAGAAACATTAACGAAAGCAAAAACAGGGGCCAGAAACGGTCCAGGGCTTGTTATAATGAGACTGCTCATCTGTCTCCGATGGGAGTTTTTGCTATGCGTCGTCGTTCGCGTTTTCGTGGTCAGAGTCTGATCGAACTGGTGCTCCTCTTTTCCACCTTGCTCATCATTTTCTCGGGCCTGGTGGAATTCGGCTTTTGGATGTTGGAGTACTCCAACATGGTCGTCGCCGCGCGCAACGCAGCGCGCTTCGCCGTTGACGACGACTATCAACTCATCGAGTTGGCCTGTACGCCCTCCCCTTCGGCGTCCTGCTTTGTCGGTACGCCTCGACCCTGTGACACGGATTTCTACTGCAAAACCGCGACCATTGCGGAAAACACGCTGGCCCAAAACAAGCCGGCCATCACCCTCGACCCGGCCAGCGACGACATCGTGGTCTCGGCTTTCACCTTCACCCAGGGCCTCGGCGTAACGGCCCGCCACCCCAACGCTACGGGCTGGAGCCGCTACGGCAATCACACTTCCCGCTTCTCCAACGCGGAGATCGCGAATTTGTTGGCGTCCCAAGGCGTGACCAACACCAGTTCGGGCTATGTCCTGGTTGAGATATTTTATAACTATCATCACACTTTGGGACTGCCCTGGATCACCGCGTTCGTCCCCAATCCTTTGTTGTTGCATGTGTACACTTTCATGCCCTTGTATTCCGCCGCGCCCACGCCGACCCCTTGACGGCACGCGCGGCGTTGGGAGGCCTTCCTTATGAAACGCGTTCAGCGTAAAGCGCAATTGTTGGTTATTTTTGCCATCGGCATCCTGGCCATGTTGGCTTTCACGGGTTTCGCGCTCGACATGGCCCAGTATCTCATCTACCGCGCCCACTTGCGCCGTGCGGTGGACGCCGCGGCCATGGCCGCCGCGAGCCAATTTCGCAGCAACTACAGCACCGTGGCCCAGATGAAGGCCGGCATGCAGCGCGCCGCGGAGGAAACCCTGGCCCTCAACGGTATCCAGGTCTCCTCGATGGACATCAAGACTTCCATCGATGTGGACAGCGGCGGTCTGCCCTTGTGCGACGATCCCGCCAACGATGCAGTCCAGGTTCCAGACAAATACCTGTGCTTCCCGCGGGGGCG
>JAADEN010000181.1 GCA_013153375.1 Chloroflexota bacterium
CGACGCCTGCCCCCAACTGACCGGAGACCCGGCCTACCGCGGTTGCCCGCCCTGGGTGATGGGCCTGGAGGACGCGGCCCGGGCCGTGGACGAGGGACAGCGACTGCGGGTGTGCGCGCTCGCTCCCTGGCTGTGCAATTTGCAGTCCGACGCGGACGGCGACGGCGTGCCCGACGGCGAAGACCGCTGCCCCGACCAGGTCGGGCCCGCGCTCAACAGCGGCTGCCCGTGGGTCATGCCCGGGCCCGGCCAGGTGGAACTGGGCTGCCCCTCCCTGCTGCCCGAGTTCCTGTGCGACGCGGTGCAGCAGAATGTGCAGCGCGACCTGTGGGAGCAGTGGCGCCGCCGCGATTGGCAACAGTCCCCGCCGCCCGACTGGGAGTTCCGCATGGCCCAAAGGCCGGTGGAGCCGCCCGAACAGGTGCGCCTGCAGTTGGAGAACGTGACCACCAACGCGGCCTGGGTGGACCTGGACTGCACTGTGCGCGTGGACGACGGGTCCTGGCGTCCCCTGACCCTGGAAAGCGCGGACGGCACCCAGTGGAGCCTGCGCGCCAGCCAGGCGTCCGTGGACCTGACGGACCCGCAGCCCGACGGCCTGGACCTGCGCCTGGTGTGCTGGGGCTGGCGCGACTTCAGCGAGGGCGAGGTCTTTCTGGGCCGGGTGCGTCTGGCGTACTCGTGGACCGGCTTTCCGGCCCGGGAGTTCAGGTTGACATCCCAAGACGGCGAGGCCGGGTACAACTTCCGCGTGGCGTTCACCCTGTGCGAAGACCCGGCCGCGTGTCCGTAACCGTGCAGGTCACCGGAGGACGAAGATGAAGCACCGAGCGCGTTTTTGGTGGTGGAGCGGCGTGCTCCTGGCGCTGGCCCTGGCCGGATGCACTTTCCGCCTGCAGGGCCGCTGGACAGGCGTGTACATCTCGCATCCCCGGGACGGGGACCGCATCCCGGGCGGCACCGAGGTGGAAGTGACGGTGCGGGTGCAGGAGAACGCCCCCGCGGGGCCGGGCGTGTTGTTCGTGCGCGGCCCCTACAACGCGGTGTCGTATGCCCTGACCTTCGAGCCCCGGGAGGAGGACCTGTACGAGGCCCGGGTGACCTGGCAGCCCGCGCACCTGGGCGAGTACACCCTGTACGCGCAGGTGCCCGTGCAAAGCCGCGGCGGAGAGGTGGTGGAGACGCGCCAGGTCCGGGTGACCGCGGTCGAGGTGCCGCCCCTGGAGGAGCGGGGCTGGAAGATGGTCCCGGGAACGACGGCCGCGCCGCAGGCCACCTCCAGCCCCACCGCGACCCAACCGCCCACCGCGACGGCCACCCGCCAGGCCACGGCCACGGCCACCGCGACGCCCTCGCCCACCGCCACCCCCTCGCCCACGCCGCTGCCGTGCCACAGGGCCGCGTTCGTCGCGGATGTGACCATCCCCGACGGCACCCGGCTGGACCCGGGCCAGAATTTCGTCAAGATCTGGCGGCTGAAGAACGCGGGCTCGTGCGCCTGGACGCCCGACTACGCGGTGGTCTTCGACTCGGGCGACGACCTGGACGCGCCTGAGTCCACGCCCATCGGCCAGCGCGTCGCGCCCGGGCAGATGGTGGATGTGCGCGTGCCATTGACCGCGCCCCACGATCCGGGCACCTATCGGGCCAACTTCAAACTGCGCAGCCCCGACGGGCAGGTCTTCGGCCTGGGCGCGCAAGACATCCCCTTCTATGTGGAAATTCGGGTCGTGGCCCTGCTGCCGGATCTGGTGGTGCAGGGCATCACCTTCGACCCCGCGACGCCCGTGGAAGGGCAGACCTTCCAGGTGCAGGTCACGGTGGCCAACCAGGGCGACGGGGCCAGCGGCCCGTTCAGCGTGGGCTGGGCCACCGATCCGCGTTCCCAGGTGTACTACTGCAACTGGAGCCTGAACGGCCTGGCCCCGGGCGCGCAGCAGACCCTGACCTGCGCCGCGGGCGGCAGCCACGGCCATCTGCCCGCGGGCACCTACGACACTTACGCCCGGGTGGACACGGGCCAGCAAATCGCGGAGCAGAACGAGGACAACAACACCCGCTCGGCCCCGCTGCGCATCATCTCCAGCGACACCACAGGGCCGAGCATCAAAGCCTCGTCCTCCAGCCCCGCCATCTATTGGCCCGAAGGTTGCGGGCCCAACGAGGTCACCCTCACCGCGTATGTGAGCGATCCTTCGGGCGTGGACTGGGTGCGGGTGCGCTATCGGGTGGTGGACGAAAGCGGCGCGGCCGGGCAGTGGGTGACCAAGGACATGACGCTGGAGGGCACCAACCGGTATCAGACCGTGCTCGGCCCCGCGGACCTGCAGGCCAGCCTGAACCCGCCGGTGCATTACGGACAGGGCCGGGTGGAATACCGCATCCTGGCCGCGGACCAGGTGGGCAACATTAGCGAACAGCCCATGCCGGATCTGACGCTGCACTATTGCTTGCGCTGAAAGTCGGGCCATGACCTCCGGGCGGGGCCGGCCTTCAGACAGGGTGGGGAAGGGGGACGATCATTGGGCCGGGCGGCCGGCCCGTTCCCGGAGGGTTTTCCCCAGATAGAGGCGCCCAACGCGTAGCGAGGTTATGTGGATATTCGGATGGCAAGTTTTAAATTCGTAGTCGTAGAGGCTGGGGATATGGGGATTGCGCGGCGGCTTTTATAAGGAAGAAGGGCCTCGGTGACCCTGGGCCGTGGCCGCGGTGGGCGGCCCGCCGCGGGGACAGGCTGGGGATGGGGCGGGGACAAGTTTTCCGGCGTTGTCCCGAGGAAATCCCCGGAGTTGTCCACAACCCCATATCTGGGAGGCGGGGCCTGGGCGAGGCCAAAATTTGGGGCGCCGCGGGCCCGCCGCGGGGATGTTTATCCACAGTCCGCCGCGGTTGTCCACAGTTTTTCCGCACTTATCCACAGAAAAACGCCCCGCCGCGGGGGCGGGGCGCTCTGTGGGGCCGGGGGAGGGTCAGCGGCCGTTCTTCTTGCGGAAGAAGTCCGCGCCCATGAGGCCGGTGGGCAGGATGACGGGCTTGGTGGGGGCCTCTTTGCCGAAGGTGATGATGCCGTCGGGGGTCTCGGCCTCCACCGCGATGCCCAAACTCTGCAGTTCCTTGACCAGCACTTTGAAGGACGCGGGCAGCCGCGGGGCCTCGATGGGCTGGCCCTTGACGATGGCCTCGTAGGTCTTGAGGCGTCCCTGCACATCGTCGGACTTGATGGTGAGCATCTCCTGCAGCGCGTAGGCCGCACCGTAGGCTTCCAGGGCCCACACTTCCATCTCGCCGAAGCGCTGGCCGCCGAACTGGGCCTTGCCGCCCAGCGGCTGCTGGGTGATGAGGCTGTAGGGGCCGATGGAGCGGGCGTGGACTTTGTCCTCCACCAGGTGGTGGAGTTTCATCACCGTCATGACGCCCACGGTCACGGGCCGGTCGTAGGGCTCGCCGGTCATGCCGTCGCGCACGATGCGCTTGCCCAGGATGGGCATGGGCACGCCGGTCTCCATGGTGACCTCGGAGGCCCGTTGCCGCACCTCCGCGCTGGGGATGCGATCCACATCCTCGTAGCCCAGGCTCTTCATCCACAGGCGCAGGCCCGCGTCGATGGCCCGGCGGTTGTTTTCGTCGCGCTCCTGGAAGGTCAGGTCCATGTCTTCGAAGGCCAGGATGGCTTCGGGGTCGTAGCCCTGCTCGCGCAGCCACTCGGTGAGCACCGCGCGGCGGGCGTAGGTCTCGTCCGAGGCCAGGGAGAAGATGTCGTAGCCCTTCTCGCCCAGGTAGTGCTCCAGGTAGAGCACCCGCACTTCCGCGTCGTCCCGCAGGTCCTCGGGCTCGAAGCCCTGCTCCTGGGCCCATTCCCAGGCCCGCTCGGTGATGACCTGCCAGGCGTGGTCGATCATCCAGGCCCGGGCCAGTTCGGCTTCCACCTCTTCCTCGGTGGGGCTGTCGAACACGGGCACCACCGCGCGGAAGCCCAGTTGCTTGGCCGCCCAGCCCAGGTGCACTTCCAGCACCTGGCCGATGTTCATGCGGCCGGGCACGCCCAGGGGGTTGAGGATGATGTCCACGGGCGTGCCGTCCTCCAGGAAGGGCATGTCCTCCACGGGCACGACCTTGGAGACCACGCCTTTGTTGCCGTGGCGGCCGGCCATCTTGTCGCCCGCGGTGATCTTGCGGCGCTGGGCCACCATGACCCGCACCATCTTCTCCACGCCCGCGGGCAGGTCGCGGTGCTCGTCGCGGGTGAAGACGGTGACATCCACCACCGTGCCCCGCTCGCCGTGGGGCATGCGCAGGGAGGTGTCCTTGACATCCCGGGACTTCTCGCCGAAGATGGCCCGCAGCAGGCGCTCTTCGGGGGTGAGTTCCTTCTCGCCCTTGGGCGTGACCTTGCCCACCAGGATGTCCTTGGGCCCCACCTGCGCGCCGATGCGGATGATGCCGTTCTCGTCCAGGTCCCGCAGTTGGTCCTCGCCCGTGTTGGGGATGTCGCGGGTGATCTCCTCGGGGCCCAGGCGGGTGTCGCGGGCCTCGACCTCATACTTCTCGATGTGGATGGAGGTGTACTTGTCCTCTTGAATCAGGCGCTCGGAAATGAGGATGGCGTCCTCGAAGTTACCGCCCTCCCACGAGAGGAAGGCGACCACCACATTCTGGCCCAGGGCCAGGTCGCCCTGGTCGGTGGAAGAACTGTCGGCCAGCACATCGCCCTGGCGCACCCGCTGGCCTTTGACCACGATGGGGCGCTGGTCGATGTAGGTGCTCTGGTTGGAGCGGCGGTAGCGCTGCAAGGGATAGACGCGCTCCTCGCCGTCGTCGCCGCGCACCACCACTCGCTGGCCGGTCACCGAGACCACCTCGCCGTCCTCCTGGGCCAGCACCACCTGACCCGAATCGTAGGCCGCCTTGCGCTCGATGCCCGTGCCCACCAGGGGCGCGTCGGGCCGCAGCAAGGGCACGGCCTGGTTCTGCATGTTGGAGCCCATGAGCGCGCGGGTGGGGTCGTCGTGCTCCAGGAAGGGAATCAGGCCCGCGCTGATGCCCACGATTTGGTTGGGCGCCACATCCATGAACGAAATTTGCTCGGGGTCGGTGAACTGGAAGCGGCCCCGGTAGCGGGTGAGGATGTCGTCGTGCGCGAACTCGTGGAATTCGTTGAGGGGCGCGTTGGCCTGCGCGATGTAGTAGCGGTCTTCCTGGTCCGCGGTCAGGTACTCCACATCGCGCGACACCCAGGGCACGATGGCCAGGGGCCGGTCGCCCAGGCTCTCGGCCAGCAGGGCCGCGGTTTCGGGGGACAGGCGCTCTCCGGCCCGGGCCAGCACCGTGCCGTCGTCGCTCACCGCGTCCTGGCGCAGGCGGCGGCCCACCAGCCGCGGGTCGTTGGCCAGCATCTCCCGGTACACCCGCCGGTAGGGGGTCTCGATGAAGCCGTAGGGGTTGACCCGCGCGTAGGTGGCCAGCCGGCCGATGAGGCCGATGTTGGGGCCTTCGGGCGTCTCGATGGGGCAGATGCGGCCGTAGTGGGAGTGGTGCACATCCCGCACATCGAAGCCGGCCCGCTCCCGGCGCAGGCCGCCGGGGCCCAGCGCGGAGAGGGTGCGCTTGTGCCGCAGTTCCGACAGGGGGTTGGTCTGGTCCATGAACTGGGAGAGTTGGCTGGAGCCGAAGAACTCCCGCAGGGCCGCGGTGATGGGCCGGATGTTGATGATGCTGGCCGGGGTGGCCCGCTCCTGGTCGCCGCGGATGGACATGCGTTCCTTGATGACCCGCTCCATGCGGCGCAGGCCCACCCGCAGGCGGGTCTGGACCAGTTCGCCCACGGTGCGCACCCGGCGGTTGGCCAGGTGGTCGATGTCGTCGGGCTCTTCCAGTTCGTTGTTGATGGCGATGAGCCGCCGCACCATGTGCACGATGTCCCACTTGGTCAGGGCCCGGTGCTCCATGGGCACGACGCCGTGCAGGTCGAACTTCTGGTTCATCTTGTAGCGACCGACCCGGGCCAGGTCGTAGTAGCGATTGTCGAAGAGTTGGGTTTGCAGGAACTCCCGGGCGTTTTCCAGGGTGGGCGGTTCGCCGGGGCGCAGGCGCTTGTACAGTTCGATGAGCGCGGCCTCGGCGATGGACAGGCCCTCCCCGTCCAGCGCGGGCTCCTGTTGGATGGTGGCCGCGATGAAAGGCCGGTCGGGGTTCTTGTCCACATCCGCGAAGAGTTCCAGCAGTTCCGCGTCCGAACCGGTCTTGAGGGGCGGGTCGGGCATGCCGTCGTCCACCGCGGCCAGGGCCCGCAGGAACAGGGTCACGGGCACCGAGCGGCGGCGGTTGAACTTGAGGATGATGTAGTCGCTCTTGCGGGTCTCCAGTTCGAGCCACACGCCCCGGTCGGGGATGAGTTTGGCCGTGGCCATGCGGCGGCCCGTGGTGCGGTCCAGCGGGGCCTCGAAATACGCGCCCGGCGAGCGGATGAGTTGCGACACCACCACCCGCTGGGTGCCGTTGATGATGAAGGTGCCTTGGTCGGTCATCTCGGGGAAGTCGCCCAAGAACACATCCTGCTTGATGGGCTCGGGCACATCGGGGCCGATGAGCAGCACCGAGGCCCACAGGGGCCGGGCGTAGGTCAGGCCCCGCTCCAGGCACTCCTCGATGGTGTGCTTGGGCTCCTTGAACCAGAACTTGAGGCCCCACTCCTGGGCTTCGGGGGTGTTGCCCGGGAAGTAGAGGCGCATGCCTTCGTTGTAGGCTACCACGGGGGAAATTTCGTCGAAGATTTCGGCCAGGCCCTCTTCTTTGAGCCAGCGATAAGAGTTGAGTTGAACTTCGATCAAGGGGGGCAAATCGAGGACGGCTTCCAGGCGTCCGTAATTTTTGATGCGCGTGGGCGTCGCCATAACTGCAAGACCTCCAACCACCGAGGGTCACCGAATAGGAACAAGGCGCAAAACTCTATTATAGTGGACACGGACGGTTTGGGCAAGGTTAAAACGCGAAAAAGCAACACCACATCCTTCGGCCTCGTCCATCCAAGGCCGCCATGGATGTCGCTGTGCTTCGCTCCCCAACATAACCGTGTGGGGCGAGCGGGAATCGAACCCGCACGGGCGAAGCCCGGGGGATTTTAAGTCCCCTGCGTCTGCCTGTTCCGCCATCGCCCCGCGACTTTATTGTACCGCGGCCGCGGCGCGAGGGTCAAGGGCCGCGGCTGATGGCCGTCGTTTTGGAACCACGGATGAACACGGATGGGGACGGACGGACACAGAGGGATGAAACCGCGGATCAACGCGGATGCGCGCGGATTGACGCAGGGATCGTGGGCATGGAGGCAATACTACCGGCTGACGGCGGGCGCAGCACCGCTGCGCCCCTACCGGCCAACGGCTACCGGCTGACGGCTGTTTTGGAACCACGGATGAACACGGATGGGGACGGACAAACACGGAGGGATGAAACCGCGGAT
>JAADEN010000133.1 GCA_013153375.1 Chloroflexota bacterium
GACGAGGCGAGCGGGCGCTATCGGTGGCGCGTGGTGGTGCAAGCGGTGTTGGTGGAGGTACACGGCGAGTAAGGCCGAGCGACGGTAAGCGTCCGCTTGGAGGCGGCGCATAACAGGGCGGGGTCCGAGGCATCGGGCCCCGCCCTGAGCGTTTGAAAAGCCCGCCGGCCCTGTCAGGACTTTCCCCTTAATTCAGGGGGCGCCCGGCCCGCGGTATAATGCAACCATCCACCGCCTGGAGTTGGCCCATGTCTTCCCGCATCGTCCTCGAGATGTTCGCCAGCCGCGCGCTGGAAGGCAACCCCCTGGGCGACCCCGCGACCCGCCGGGTGCCCATCTACCTGCCCCCGGGCTACGACGCCGAGCCCGAAAGGCGCTATCCCACGGTGTACATCCTGGCCGGGTTCGGTAGCCGCGGGCTGGGGCTGCTCAACGATTCCCTGTGGGACGAGAACATCCAGCAGCGCCTGGATCGGCTCATCGCCCAGGGCGCGCTGCCGCCCGTCATCGCGGTGTTGCCCGACGCCAGCACCCGCTACGGCGGCTCCCAGTACCTCAACTCCTCGGCCACGGGCAACTACGAGGACCACATCCTGGAACTGGTGGATTTCGTGGACGCGCGCTATCGCACCCGCCCCGAGCGGGACTTCCGAGCGGTCATGGGCCACTCGTCGGGCGGCTACGGCGCGCTGGTGCTGGGTATGCGGCATCCCGATGTGTTCGGCCTGGTCGCGGACCACGCCGGCGATGTGGACTTCGAGTTGGCCTACAAGCCCGACTTCCCCAAAGTGCTGCGCTTCTACCTGCAGAAGGGCCGGGAGGGCATCGCCAACCTGCTGGCCGACCCCGCGGCCTACCGCCCCAAGGATGGCCTGTTCTTCGCCACGCTGAACACCCTGGCCATGGCCGCGGCCTATTCTCCCAACCCCCTGGCCGAATGGGGCTTCGACCTGCCCTTCGACCTGGAGACGGGCGCGCGGCGGCCCGAAGTGTGGGCCCAGTGGCTGGCCCACGACCCCCTCCATCTGGTGGCCGCGCACCGGGACGCGCTGCGCTCGCTGCGACTGCTGTTCCTGGATTGCGGCCTGTACGACGAGTACAACCTGCTCTACGGCGCGCGGCAGTTGAGCCAGCGCCTCACCGCCTATGGCGTGCCCCACATCTACGAGGAATTCCCCGATGGGCATCGGGGCACCCGCTATCGTTTCGATGTCAGTTTGACGCTTATGGGGCAGGTTTGGGGCGCGTAATCACACCCGCCGGGTCCAGTCCCGGGCCCCGTACTTGGTCTCCCACAGGTATTGGGCCCGCCGACGCTCCGCGGGGGTGAGCCCCGCGGGTTCCAGGTCCAGGTTCAGCGTTTGGCGGAACCCTTCGGCCACGGCCTGCGCGGCTTCCTCCCAGGCCACCGCGCGGCCCAGCAATGCCTCCAGGGTGGTGGCCCGCTCGGCCAGGCGGGCCCGGGCCCGGCCGCGGGCCGCATCGTCGGGGAACGCGAGCGCGTCCACGATGCGGGTGATGTCGCCCGTGAGGGGCAGGGTGCCGTGCTGGAGCACGCCGCGAATCTTGCGGGCCTGCGCGCTGCCCACCAGTTTGCGCCCCTGGACGGTGATCTCGTACACCGCGGGCACCTGAAAGCACACGGCCTGATGTCGGCCCTGGGTCTGATACGCGTCGCGGCGGGTATCCCATTCCGCGGGCACGCCCAGGGCGCGCAGGGCCCACAGCAGCGCGGTCGAAAGACGCCGATACGCGGCCAGCACATCGCCCCGCACGCGGGGATCGTCGGGCCGCGCGACCACCGCGTAGGTCAGTTCGTCGGTGTGCAGGATGGCCCGCCCGCCGGTCAGGCGGCGCACCACATCCCAGCCGCGGGCCTGCACGCGGGCCAGGTCCGCGTCCGCGACGGGCTGGTTCACGCCCAGCGACAGCGCGGGCGGCGCCCAGGCGTACAATCGCAGCGTGGGCGGCGAGGTGCCGTCCATCACGCCTTGCAGCACGGCCTCGTCCACGGCCATGTTCCACGGTCCGGGCTGCGGCTCGGGCTGCCACAGCAGCCGCCAGCGCGTCCGGGGGTAGGTTTCGGCGCTCATGGGGTTATTCTACCCCAACCCGCCCGGCCGCGGTACAATTGCGCGGCGCGGCCGAGAAGCGCGGGCCCATCGCCCGCAGCCCGGCCTCAATATCTTTGTCCCCCACCCAGGAGAGCACGGCATGGGGAAACTTTCTTTTCGCTTCGGTACGGTCGGTTCGCCCAAATCCACCCCCAAAGGGGGCACGGTGGGCGGCATCAAGCGCCTGGCCGAGTTGGGCCTGGACGCGCTGGAATTGGGCTGGGTGCGGTCGGTGCGGGTGAGCGACAAGACCGCGGCCAAGATCAAGCAGACCGCTCGAGACGCGGGCGTGTCCCTCAGCGTGCACGCGCCGTACTTCATCAACCTGAACGCGGACGACGAGGAATGGCCCAAGAGCCGCAAGCGCCTGCTGGACGCGGCCTATTGGGGCTGGAAGGCCGGCGCGACGGACATCGTGTTCCATCCCGGGTCGTACTTCGGCAAACCGTCCCGGGAGGTGCTGCCCGTGGCCCTGCGCCGCCTGGAAGAGGTGTTGCGCACCCTGGACGAGCAGGGCGTGCGGGTGGTGCTGCGGCCCGAAACCATGGGCAAGGCCGCGATGCTGGGTTCGTTGGACGATGTGCTGGCCATGGCCAGGGCTTTTCCGGGGCGGGTGGAGCCGTGCCTGGACTTCGCGCACCTGCACGCCCGGCCCGGCGACGGCAGCATGAACACCTACGACGAGTGGGCCCGGGTGCTGGAGGCCTATGGCCGCGCGCTGGGCGACGACGCGCTGAAGCGCCTGCACATCCACCTCTCGGGCATCGCGTACGGGCCCAAGGGCGAGAAAGAGCACCTGGTCTTCTCGGACGCGGATTTGAATGTGGACGCGATTCTGCGCGCGCTGCACGACTTCGGCGCGCAGGGGCGCATTTTGTGCGAGAGCCCCATTTTGGAGGACGACGCGCAGTTCCTCAAGGAACGCTGGCAGGCCCTGACCGGCGAAGGAGGCGACCCATGAGCACACTGCGCTTGCTGGACGCGGCCGCGGTGCGGGCCGCGCTGCCCATGCCCGAGGTCATCGCGGCCATGAAGCGGGCCTTCGCGGCCTATTCGGGCGGCCAGGCCGAGGTGCCCTTGCGCACCCGGGTGGACATGCCCGAGCATCAGGGCCTGGCCCTGTTCATGCCGGCCGCGGTGCACGGCCCCGACGAGGCCCTGAGCCTCAAAGCCGTGACCGTGTACAACGACAACCCCGCCCGCGGGCTGCCGCTGATCCACGCCGCGGTGCTGGCCTTCGATCCGGCCACGGGGCAGGTGCAGGGCATTTTGGAGGGCGGCACCCTGACGGCCATCCGCACGGGCGCGGCCTCGGGCGCGGCCACCGACCTGCTGGCCCGCCCCGACAGCCGGGTGCTGGCCGTGTTCGGCGCGGGCGCGCAGGCCCGCACCCAGATCGAGGCCGTGTGCACCGTGCGGCCCATCCAGCGGGTGTGGGTGTACGATGTGAACCCCGAGCGGGCCCGCGCGCTGGTGGCCGAGATGGCCGGCCGCGCTCCCGTGCCCGCGGACATGCGGGTGGCCCAAAGCCCGGCCCAGGCCCTGGCCGAGGCCGATGTGGTGTGCACCGCGACCACCTCCACCACCCCCGTGTTTGCGGATGCGGATTTGCGGCCCGGCACGCACATCAACGCCATCGGCGCGTACACGCCGCAGATGGCCGAGGTGCCCCCCGAGACCGTGGCCCGGGCCTATGTGGTGGTCGATAGCCGCGAGGCCGCCTGGGCCGAGGCCGGGGATTTGATCCAGGCTCTGGAGGCCGGCCACATCACCCGCGCGCATGTGGCCGCGGAACTGGGGGATGTGATCTTGGGCCGGGCCCCGGCGCGGTCTTCGGCCGAGCAGGTGACCCTGTTCAAGTCCGTGGGCCTGGCCGTGCAGGACGCGCTGGCCGCGCGGCTGGCCCTGGAACGGGCCGCGGCCCACGACCTGGGCCGCGAGGTGGCGTGGTAGCCGTCCGCCGCGCCTCCCGCTCCCGACGAGCCCGACCATGATCCTGCCCTCTTCGTTGCGCCTCGCGCGCGCGTTCCGCCGTCCCTGGTGGCGATTCGGATACCTGCGCCCCGCGGCGCGCTTCTGGCTCGCGCTGCTGGCCCTGAACGCGCTGCTCTTCGCGCCCGGCGTGCTGCTGGCCGGGCCCGAGGGCAGCGCCCTGCCCCGTTGGGGGCGGGACATCCGCTCGTGGTACGACCTGCTGGTGCGCCGTGAGCACGCGGACCTGCTGCGCCTGCATGCGGAAGTGGTGCTGCTGGCCGCGCTGCGGGTCTGGGGCCCCCGCCGGTGGCGCGCGAGCCGCTGGGGATGGCGCGCGGTCGCGGTCCTGCTGGTGGCCGACCTGCTCTATCAGACCTACGCGGCCAGCATGGTGTACCTCTACCACGGCCAGCCCAACTTCTACAACGACTGGGCCTTTGTCTCCGGCGGGTTGGACTTCCTGCTGGATGCGCTGCCCGTGCCCCGCTACGCGTACGCTCTACTCGGGCTGGGTGTGCTGGCCGTGTTCGGCGGCGTGGCCTACCTGGCCTGGCTGGTCTGGCGCGGGGTGCCTGCTTCCGCGCTGGGCCGGGGCTCCCGCGCCGCGCTGCTGGCCCTGAGCGTGGCCGTGCTCGCGCCCGCGGTCCTCTACGGCCCGAGCGCGCTGGCCCATCCCCAGGCCGTGGTCACCAGCCTGACCGCGCAGGTAGGGCACAACATCCAACGCTCGCGGCAATCCCACAGCGCGGTGGCCGACCTGTTGCGCCTGAACCCCTACGCGGCGTACGACTATGGGGACTATCCCCTGGCGCGGCAGCCCGACATCTACTTCATCTTCGTCGAATCCTACGGCAGCGTGCTCTACCGCCGTGCGGACTGGCGCGCCGCGTACCAGGCCCTGCTGGCCCGCTGGGAGGAGCACCTGGCCGCGGACGGCTGGTATATGGCCAGCGCGCTGAGCGAATCGCCCACCTGGGGCGGCGGTTCGTGGATGGCCTACATCAGCGCGCTGTTCGGCCTGCGGGTGGACGAGCAGCAGGCGTTTCTGGCTTTGCGCGAAAAGTATCAGGCCCTGCCTTACCCCAGCCTGGGGCGCTACCTGCACGATCAGGGCTACGAGTATGTGTGGGTCACGCCCATCGCCCGCGGCCTTTCCCCCGCGCTCACCGAGAAGAACCGCCGCTTCTACGGCATGGACACCTGGATCACCTTCGACGACCTGGACTACCACGGCCCGCTGTACGGCTGGGGCCCCGCGCCGCCCGACCAGTTCGTGCTGGGCTACATCCGCGAGTTCGCGGCCCACCGCGATGACCCGCTGTTCCTGGTCTATCTGACCCAGACTTCCCACTTCCCCTGGGCGCCGCTGCCGCC
This sequence comes from Chloroflexota bacterium, assembly GCA_013153375.1. Classification (GTDB taxonomy): domain Bacteria; phylum Chloroflexota; class Anaerolineae; order Anaerolineales; family DRMV01; genus JAADEN01. The sequence continues at coordinate 5,463 of JAADEN010000133.1, forward strand.
GACCGTGGACGATTGGCGCACGCTGGCCACGCTGCACTTGCCCGGCGGCAATCTGGATCAGGACGCGTTCGACAGCCTGCCGCATGCGCAGCGGCGGGCCAACTACTGGCGGGCCGTAGCCTACACCTGGGAGGCGCTGGGCGAATTCCTGCTCGACCTGCCCTCCGAAGACGCCATCGTCATCCTCATGGGGGATCATCAACCTCCGGCCGTGTCCTCCCGGCGGGACGGCTACGCCACCCCCGTGCACATCCTGACCCGCGATCCCGCGTGGGGGACTGCACTGCAGGCCTACGGCTTCGTCCCCGGCCTGTGGGTGCAACCCGCGGAGCCCGTGTTGCGGCACGAGGCCATGTACTCCCTGCTGGCGCGCGAACTGGTGCGCCACTACGGCCAGGATCCCACGCGCCTGCCGCCCTACCGCCCGCGCGGGCTGGAAGCGCCCTAACTGGCCATTGTTTTGGTATAATTCTTTAGAGGGCTCTCAAATCAAACAGGAGTAGGTTATGAGCGGTGGTAGCGAAGCCGTACACAGCGGGCGAGAACTGCGAGATCGAGTTGTACAACTCGCCGCATCGTTGGGATTAGAGGTCCAAACGGAAGTCCCTGTCGGTCGTCGTATTTATGGAAAACGGCGTCGAATTGATATTGTTGTCCGTAAGCCTCATTCGGACAAGATTTTAGGTATTGAATGTAAATATCAAGGTCGGTCGGGTACGGCCGAGGAGAAAATTGCTATTGTCTTGAATGATATTGATTACTGGCCCATTCCGGGCCTTGTAGTCATTGATGGTCCTGGTTTTTCCGAGGAGGTACGCGCGTATTTGCTCGCTTCAGGCAAGGTGGTTGAATTTCAACACCTTCAAGAGTGGTTGCGCCTGTTTTTCGCTCTGTGATTGCGATGGTTATTATGAAGACAAAACATTTTGTTCAGTCGCGGCAAGCTGTTCCTCGGCCTTTTCTTAAGTGGGCGGGCGGGAAGACCCAACTACTCCCTATGCTTTTGGCGTATGCTCCTTCAACTTTTCGGCGCTACTATGAACCTTTTTTAGGTGGTGGAGCCTTTTTCTTTGCTCTATATCGTTTAAATTTTATTCGCCAGGCAACATTATCCGATATCAATGCTGAATTAATTGATACCTACCTGGCGCTTCAACGCGATGTTGAAAGCGTAATTCAATATCTTGATCACTATCCACATTCAGAAGAGTTCTACTATAAGTTGCGAGCTCGCAATCCTTGGGAATTATCGTTGGCTGAACGTGCTGCCAGAATGATTTATCTCAATAAGACTGGCTATAATGGATTATATCGAGTCAATAAACAGGGGAAGTTCAATGTGCCTTTTGGGCGCTATAAGCGACCCAATTACCGTGATTTTGATAATTTGCGGGCCGTAGCCCAGGCCCTCCAAATGGTACGGTTAGAAGTTCGTTCATTTGAGTGGATACTCGAGGAAGCTCAGGCTGGCGATTTTGTGTATTTTGATCCCCCTTATGATCCTGTATCCAAAACCGCGCGGTTTACTCAATACCACTCTTCGGGCTTCGGCAAAGCAGAACAGCAACTTTTGGCCAAAGTTTTTCGTCAACTTTCAATAAAGAAAGTTAAAGTTATGCTTTCTAATTCGGATACGCCTTTTATTCGCCAATTATATCAAGACTATGCCTGGATCCTTCCTGTCAAAGCTTACCGCTTTATCAATAGCCGTGGCCACAAACGCGGTCCTCAACCGGAGTTACTCATCTTAAACTACGAGCCTCGTGAGGCGGGCCGCCTCTTCGAGCCGGCTCGCGATTATTCATGAGACTATCTGGCCTTCACCTTCGTCTTTCCCATTTGGCATTGTCGTTCACGGTGGTGAGCGCCCTCCTCGCGGCCGCGGTCT
>JAADEN010000131.1 GCA_013153375.1 Chloroflexota bacterium
CTCGGCGCCTGCGCGGGGGCCGAGCCGCTTTCCCGAGGACGCACCAAACCGTTGCACGCCAGGGACAACAAAGCCCACAGGCCAAAAAGAAGGAAAAGAAAGCGTCGGGACATGGCAAAACCTCCCTTGGTTTTTTCTCGTGCAGCCGTGCGCGCACGACCGCGACACCGTCAGTATGCCGCCGGGCCGTCAGCGAATCGTCAGGGCAGAAACATGTTACACTTGCCAAGATTTTCGACGGCCCGAACGGAGGCCCAAGGGGTAGCCAACCATGAACCGCGTTGCCAGGTCCACCTGCCAGGTCAACCTCTACCAGACGCTCCTCGCCGACCTGGGCATCATGGCCTTGCTGGCCTTTTTGCAAGCCGAGGGATTTTGGACTTTTGGGCTGAACTATCCCATACTCATCCTGAACGCCATCGCCCTGGGAGGCTGGGTGGCCTTCGCGGTGCCGCGCGCCTGCCTCTCGGCCAGGGCCTTCTTCTACCTGCTGCTCCTGCACGCGGTCAGCGTGCTGCTGCTCACCAATGTCATCCTCGTCTTCAAACTGAACCCGCACTTTCGCGATGTGCTGCATCTCCTGCCGGGGCCCTTCGGCTGGCGCTATTGGACGGTCTTCGCGCTCCACTACCTGCTCGCGGCGTTGTGGATGTGGGACATTCTGGCGCGGCGCCTGTATGGGCAGGGCTTTCCCCGGCCCGAGGCCCCGCCCAAAACGCAGGACCAGGTCCTGTTCTCCATGCAAATCGTGGTGATCATCGCCTTCAGCCTGCTGGTCACTTTCTACAATCACCTCTTCCCTTCCCTGGACTTTCTCTCCTTTCTGTTGGTCTTCATCTTGGGGCTGCATCGCTACTACCGCACCTTTCTGCTGGACTTCGCGCCCGTGGTGTTCATTCTGCTGACTTACGAAACCATGCGGGCCTTCGCGGACAATCTCTCCCCGTCCCAGATCCATGTGGACGATGTCATCGCCATGGAGCGGGCCCTGTTCCGGGGCGCCATTCCGTCCGCGGTGCTGCAACGCTGGCTGCCGTGGGACACCGCGCTCGGGCAGGCCTTGCATTTGACGAGCCTGATTTTCTACTCGAGCCACTTCGTGTTGCCCTTCGTCCTGAGCCTGTGGCTCTGGCGGCGTCGGCCGCGCCTCTTCTACCCCTTCGTCACGGGCATCGTGCTGCTCTCCCTGGCGGGCTTTGTGACCTACCTGCTCTTTCCGGCCGCGCCGCCCTGGTGGGCCACCTACTTCGGCCACCTGCGCGGGGCCCAGGCCGTCCAGTCCGATCCGCCGCCCCGCCTCATGCTCACCGCGCCCAACCCGGTGGCCGCCATGCCCTCCCTGCACATGGCCTACCCCACCTTCCAGGCCCTCTTCGTGACCTTCGTGCTGGGCAAAAAGGGTTGGTGGATTTGGATCTTCCCTTTGGGCGTGGGCTTCGCGATTCTCTACCTGGGCCATCACTACTTCGTGGACCTTCTGGCGGGCATCGCCTACGCGTCCGCCATCTTCCTCGTCCTGTACCCCTGGCTGCGAAGGCGCAAGGCCGCGCAGACCTCCTAAAACCAGAAAACGCCCCGCGCCGAGGCGGAAAGCCGGTATAATGAACCCAGGACAAGGCCGTCGTTGGTTTCCTGTGGGTCGTTGGTGGGCGACATTTTGGGTGTGAGCGCATGATGGAACGCTCTTGGGCGCCTTTGCACATCTCGTTGTTCGGCTATCCGGTGCTGCGCCGGGTAGGGCGGGAGGTTCCTTTCGAATCGGCCAAAGTGCGGGCGCTGCTGGCTTATCTGCTGCTGCACACCGACACCCCTCAGGCCCGCGACTATCTGGCCTATTTGCTGTGGCCCGATGTGCCCAACGAAACCGCGCGCAAGAACTTGCGGCAAGCCCTCTACAGCCTGCGCAAAGCCCTGGGCCCTGAAGCCGAACGCATCCTGGACATCCAGCGTGACACCGTGCGCCTGCGCGCCTACCCCATCGTGTGGGTGGATGTGTGGGAGTTCGACCGCCTGGAGCGCGAAACGCGCTCGCATCCTCATCGGGCCTACGGCACCTGCCCTTATTGCCGCCGGCGCTACGAGGCCATGCTGGCCCTGTACCAGGGCGAATTTCTGCACGGCTTCAGCGTGCGCGACGCGGAGCCCTTCGAAGAATGGGCCACCGAACAGCGGGAGCACTACCGCCAGCGCGCGCTGCATGTGGTGCACCAGGCCGTGCGCTACTACTACCTGCGGGGCGACTACGGCCAGGCCGAAACCTGGGCCCGGCGGTGGCTGCACTGGGATCCCTGGAGCGAGGCCGCGTACGCGTATCTCATTCGGGCACTGGCTCTGCAGGGCCGCAAAGGCGCGGCCCTGCGGGTTTATCGGGATTACGCGCGCATGATGCGCGAAGAACTGGGGCTGGAGTTGCCCGAAGACGCGGAGCGGCTGATCTACGATGTGCGCCACAACCTGCTGCCCGAACCCGAGAGCGCGCGGCAGCGGGCCCAACTGCCCCAATCGCCGCATCCCCTGGTGGGGCGCGAGGCCGAGCGCGACGATGTGCTGGCCCGTCTGGCCCGGCCCGACACCCGCCTGATCACCCTGGTCGGTCCGGGCGGCATCGGCAAGACCCGCCTGGCCGAGGAACTGGCGCGCGAATCCCTCACCCTCTTCCCCGACGGCGTCTATTGGGTGCCCCTGGCCGCGGCCCACGACGCGGACGAGGCCCTGGCCATCCTGCGCGAGAACCTGCAGCCCGGGCTGCAAAGCGGGCCCGAGCGAGACGATCTGGTGCGCGCCCTCAGCCCCAAGCGGGCCCTGCTGGTTCTGGACGATGTGCCCGCGGAGAACGAATGGCTCATCCGTTGGGTGCAGGATGTGCTCCGCGCGGGCCGAGAGGTGGTGATTCTGGCCACGGCCCGTCAACCCCTACGCCTGCGCTCCGAGCAACGGGTCTTGCTGCCCGGGCTGGCGTATCCGACCGCCAAGGACGAACCCCTCACCCCCGAAGAAGCCGGCGCTTATCCCGCGGTGGCCCTGTTCGTGGCCCGGGCGCAGCAAGTGGTCACCCATTTTCGGCTGAGCGCGCAAAACCTGCCCGCGGTGCTCGACATCGTGCGCTTCACCCAGGGGCTGCCGCTGGCCCTGGAACTGGCCGCGGCCCAAGTGGCCCAGGCCCCGTGTGAGCAAGTGGCCGCCACGCTGCGCCAGGCCGCCCTGGACATCCAGGCTCCCTACCGCGACCAGCCGCCCCACCATCGCTCGCTGCGGGTGCTGTTCGAGCGCACCTGGGCCGGGCTGAGCGAACCCATGCGCCGGGCCCTGGTGCGCCTGGCGGGCTTCGGCGCGGCCTTCGACGCGGAAATGGCCGCGGCCGTAGCCCAGATTCCTTCCGAAATGCTGAGCGCGTTGGCCCAGCACAGCCTGCTGACCTTGCACGAGGGCCTCGAGGGACGCCCCAGCCTGTGGGAAATGCACCCTCTGACCCGCGCCTTCGCCCGCGAGCACTGGGACGCGGCCGCGGATGAGCGGGCCGCGTGGCAGGCCCGGGCCCGGGCCTGGGTGGCGCAAACGCTGCGCAGCCTGAGGGCCGAGCAAGGCTTTCCGATTTGGCGGCTGGCCGCGCTGCGGCCCGCGCTGAACGCCTACATGGAGGACTTGCTGGAACGCAGCCCCCAGGACGAGATCGAGGCCGTCGTCGCGGGCCTGGTGGCCTGGTTCCGCTATTACGGACGCTCGCGTGAAGGCGCGGCTTACCTCGAGCGCCTGCTGGCGCGGGTGCAGCAAATGGAACCCTGGCCCGCGCAGCCGCGGCTGGTGGGGCGCTTGATGCGCCTGCGCGGCTTGCTGGCTTATTTGATCGGCGATCTGACCACGGCCCAAACCTACTTCCAACAGGCCCAGGAACATCTGCGCCCCTTCCCCGAGGCCCGCGGTGATTACGCCCGCACCCTGCAAGGGCTGGCCGGTGTGTATCAGATGTTCGGCGACCTGGAGAAGGCCGAACAACTGGAGGCCGAGGCCCTGGATCTGTTCCGCGCCGAAGCCGAGCGCGGCCCCCACGAGGCTCCGTCCCCGGGCGAGGAATATTGGGTGGATGCCGCCAACGCGCTCAACAACCTGGGCGGCATCGCCTTTCATCGCGGCGATCTGGAGGCCGCGCGGCGCTACTTCCAGGAGGCCGTGGCCTACTATCGGCGGGCCGGCACCCGGGGGTTCCTGGTCAACACCCTGAGCAACCTGGCCTTCGTGCTGCTGTCGGAAGAGCGCACGGCCGAGGCCCAGGAGGTCGCGGAGGAGGCGCTGCGGGTCGCGCAGAGTTTGGGCGCGCAGCGCGAACTGGCCAACATCCTGGGCACCCTGGGCACCATCGCCATCCACCGCGAAGACCTGTCCATGGCGCACCTGCGGTTGCGCCGCGCGCTGCACATCGCCCGGCGGGCCGACCTGCCCGAACTGAGCACCACTTTCGAGACCAACCTGGGCATCGTGCTCAAGAACCTCCAACGGCCCACTGAGGCCGAAAAGCACTACCAGGAGGCCGTGCGCCAGGCGCAAGCCCATGGCCTGCGCTACAACGAATGCAGCGCCCGCATCTTCTACGCCTCGTTTCTGCTGGACGAGGAACGCCTCGCCGAGGCCGAGGAACAACTGCGCCGCGCCCTGCGCCTCGCGGTGGAGCATCACTTCGAGGGGCTGCGCGACAAAGTGTTCGTCTTCACCGTGCGTTTGTGGCACCAACAGCAGCGCCAGGCCCAGGCGCTGGCGCTGCTCCTGTGGCTCAAAGAGCAAAACCTCACCGGCAACGATCGCCTCACCCTCAGCGAATGGGAGCGCAGCCTGTTCCGCAAGCCCGGCCGCGCGCTGCGCGCCGAAGCCGAGACCTGGCGCCAGCGCATGGACCGCGACGCCTGGGTGCAGGCCATACTGGGGGACGGTGCGACCGACGCGGCCGGCCGCACCGCGTGAGGCTATTGCTCGGGCAGGGGCCACAGGCGGCGCATGTAAGTCCAGCACCGCTGCCAACAGGACGGGCGCTGCCGGGCCAACCGGCGGTCCAACTTGCGCAGCGCGACCCACAACTCCTGGGCCGTCTCGGCCCGCGTCGGATGCGCGGCCGCGATCTCGTAAGCCTGCCGGTAAATCTCCCGCGCGGCGCGCAGCCGGCCCCGCGCTTCCAGGCCTCGGGCCATGCTCACCAGCGTGGTCACCTGCTCGTCCTGGTCGGACAAATCTTCCTCCAGCAACACGGGCTCCGTGTCGCTCCAGGGATCCACCGCGAAGGCCGAAGGGCCCGCGCTCCGGGGCGTGGACGCGCGCCGCGCGCGGCGGCGCTGCCACACATAGCCCCCCAGGCCCACGAGTCCCAACGCCAGGCCCAGGACCAGCAAGCCGATCTGCCAGGCGTCGGGCCACCACGGCAACCACAGCCAGACCTGCACCACGGCTTCGGTTTGCGAAGCCGCCATCCAGCCGCCACGCAGGAGGGCTCCGCCGAGCACCAACCCTCCTCCGGCCATCAACATGAGCCACCTGCGGTCTTTCATGCGCGTACTCCTTGCTGGGAATCTACACGCCCATGCTACCCCGCGTCCGTCAGGGAACCGTCAGCACCTTGACGCTTTCCTGACGGCTGGGCCCTACCCTGAAAGTCCCTATTACGCTTCAAGGAGGTTGGAACATGAGCCGAAACGCCAAACTTTGGATCGGCCTGAGCGCGCTAATCGCCGCGTGCCCCTCGCTCTTCTGCGGCCTGTTCGGCCTGGTCACCCTGCTCGGCGGGAGCACCTACGAGGTGGGCTCGGAAAGCGGCCAGATGCCCCCCGGCATGGGGCTGGTGTTCTTGTGCCTGGCGGCCCTGCCGTGGCTGCTGCCCGCGGGCGTATGGTTCTTCGCCCGGCGCAACCCGGCCGCGGAGACGACCGATTGACCAACGGGGGATGCCCTCCGGGCGGGCCCGAGCCGGCGCGGCTCGGGCCGCTGTTCTTTCCCCCTCGCGCCAGGGCGCGTCAATTCGCGTCCGCGCGCCAGGCCCGATAAGTGGGGATCATCTCCTGGAGCACCTGGCGGATGGCCGCCGCGTCGCCCGCGCGCGCGGCCTGATAAAGACGCTCCAGCCGCGGCTCCAGCCACTCGCGCGCCACCGGCGGGGTGCGGGCCACGAAAATCTTCTCGTGCCGACTGCTGGTGACCCCCTCTTCCGCAGTCAGCAATTCCTCGAACAACTTCTCGCCCGGCCGCTGCCCCGTGAACACGATGGGGATGTCCTCTTCGCTGAACCCCGACAGGCGGATCAAATCTCGGGCCAGGTCCACGATCTTCACCGGCTCGCCCATGTCCAGCACATACACCGCGCCGTTGTCGCCCAGGCCCGCGGCCTGCAACACCAACTGCGCGGCCTCGGGGATGGTCATGAAATAGCGCCGCATCTCGGGATGCGTCACCGTGACCGGCCCCCCGCGGCGGATCTGCTCCTGGAACAAGGGCACCACGCTGCCCCGACTGCCCAGCACATTGCCGAAACGCACTGAGACCAGCACCTGCTCCGGGCGGGCCTGGGCCGCGGCCGCCTGCACGATGTACTCCGCCACCCGCTTGGACGCGCCCATCACCGAGGTCGGGTTCACGGCCTTGTCGGTGGAGATGTTCACCAGCCGCTCCACGCCGAAGTCCAGCGCGGCCTGGACCACATTCTGGGTCCCGAACACATTGTTGAGGATGGCCTCTTCGGGGTTGGCCTCCATCAGAGGGACATGCTTGTGCGCGGCGGCATGGAACACGATCTGAGGCCGAAACCGCTGGAAGATCTGCCGCAAACGCGTCTCGTCCCGCACATCGGCCACCACCAGGGCGTACGGCAGATCCGGCCACCGAAAGCGAATTTCCTTTTCCAGTTCGTACAGGCTGTTCTCCCCGCGCCCCAAGAGCACCATGAAGCGCGGTTTGAAACGGATGACCTGACGCACGATCTCCGAGCCGATGGACCCGCCCGCGCCGGTGACCAACACCACTTTGCCGCTGAGGTACGAGGCGATGCTGTCCAAATCCAGTTGCACGGGCTCGCGGCGGAGCAGGTCCTCGACCTTGACGGGCCGAATCTGGTTGATGAGCACCTGCCCCGAGAGGATTTCGTGCAGGGCCGGAATGGTGCGATACGCGACGCCGATCTCCTGGCAGGCGTGGATGATCTTGCGCACCACCGCGCCCGGCGCGGAGGGCATGGAGATGAGCACTTCGTCCACCTTGAGGTGGCGCACGGCCTCAGGCAACCGATCCAACGGGCCCCACACCGGCACCCCCAGGATGGTGCTGCCCTGCTTGGCCGGGTCGTCGTCCAGAAAGGCCACCGGCTCCAGGCCCATCTC
>JAADEN010000132.1 GCA_013153375.1 Chloroflexota bacterium
CGGCTGGCCCCCGCCGCGAAGCGAGTGGTGGATGTGGGATGCGGCTCGGGCATCTTGAGCCTGGCCGCGCTCAAACTGGGGGCCGGGCGTGCGGTGGGGGTGGATGTGGATCCGGTGGCCGTGGCCGTAGCCCGGCGCAACGCGGCCCTCAACGGCCTGACCGACCGGTTCACGGCCCTGGCCGGTTCGCTGGACGCGCTGCGTTCGCCCGCGGCGCCCTTCCGCACCGGCGACCTGGTGCTGGCCAACATTCTGGCCCCGGTTTTGGTGGACTTGCTCCGCGCCGGCCTGGCCCAGGTGGTGGAGCCGGGCGGCGCTTTGGTGCTCTCGGGCATCCTGGCGCATCAGGCCGACGAAGTGGCCCAGGCCGCCCGCGCCGCGGGGCTGACCGAGGCGCGTCGCAACGCAGAAGGCGAATGGGTCGCGCTCACCTTCCGCCGGGAGTAGGACCATGACCCTCAAGGCTGAACTTCGTCGTCTGGGGCGTGCGTTTCGCTACGCCGGTCGTGGGGTGGCCTATGTGTGGCGCACCCAGTCCAACGCGCGCTGGCACGGGCTGGCCACCGTGGTGGTCATCATTGCCGCGTATGGGCTGCGCGTGCGCGGGGCCGAAGCCGCGGCGTTGGCCCTGGCCGTGGGCCTGGTGTGGGCTATGGAGGCCCTCAACACCGCGGTGGAAGCCCTGGCCGACCGCTGCACGCGCGAGCGCGATCCCCTCATCGCGGCGGCCAAGGACGCGGCCGCGGGCGCGGTATTGCTGGCCGCGCTGGCCGCGGTGGTGGTCGCGGCGTTGATCTTCATCCCTCGCCTGGGACGTTGAGCCCCGGGCAGGCCAATGTCAAAAGGCCCGGGTCGTATCGCGACCCGGACCCTCGAAAGTCGGCATAGGGCGACGCCCGTTCAGCCCGTTCAATCCAATCGCCCGGTGGCAATGGCCTTGCGCACTTCGCCGATGGCGCGGGTGATCTGGATCTCGCGAGGGCACGCCAGAGTGCAATTGAAGATGGTGTGGCAGCGGAAGACGCCGAACTGATCGGCCAGGATCTTGAGCCGTTCCTCCGCCCCCTGATCGCGGCTATCGAAAATGAAGCGATGCGCGTTGACGATGGCCGCGGGCCCCACATACTGATCGTCCAACCAAAACGAAGGGCACGAGGTCGTGCACGCGCCGCACAGAATGCACTTGGTAGTGTCGTCGAAGCGGGCCCGCTCTTCCGGCGATTGGAGCCGCTCCTTCTTCGGCGGCGGGTCGTTGTTGATGAAGTAGGGCTTGACCGAGCGGTAGTGCTCGAAGAAGGGCTCCATGTCCACCACCAGGTCCTTGATGGTGGGCAGGCCCAGCAAAGGCTCCACCGTGATGCGGTTCGTGCCCAGGTCCTGGACGAGCACCTTGCAGGCCAGGCGGTTCACGCCGTTGATGCGCATGGCATCCGAACCGCACACGCCGTGCGCGCAGGAACGCCGAAAGGTGAGGGTGCCATCTTGTTCGCCCTTGACCTTTTCCAGCAGGTCCAGGACCCGGTCGGTGGGCTCGGCCTCGACGGTGTAGGTCTCGTAGTGGGGCTTCTTGTCGGTCTCGGGGTTGTAACGAAAGATTTTGAGCGTGACTTGCATGGCAGCCCTCCCTTAGTACACGCGTTCCTTGGGCTGGTACTTGGTAATGACCACGGGCTTGTAGCGCAACTCCACTTGGCCGTCGGGGTGCATCCAGGCCAGCGTGTGCTTGAGCCAGTTCTCGTCGTCGCGCTTGGGGTAGTCTTCCCGGGAGTGCGCGCCGCGGCTTTCGGTGCGGGCCAGCGCGGAGATGGTGGTCACCTCGGCCAGATCCAGCAGGTTGCCCAACTCCCACGCGCTGAGCAGTTCGGTGTTGAAGGTCTTGCCCCGGTCGTCGATGTGGATGTACTTGAAGCGCGCTTTGAGTTCCCGGATCTTGTCCAGGGCCTGCTGCATGCCCTCCGCGGTGCGGAACACGCCCACATGGTCCATCATGACCCGCTTCATCTCCGTGGCGATGTCCGCGATGCGCTCGCTGCCCTGGCTGTTGAGGATGGCCTCCAGTTGGGCCCGGGCGAAGTCGGCCGCGTCGTCGGGCAGGGGCTCGAAGTCCGCGCCCTCGGCGTACTCCGCGGCGTGGATACCGGCCTGTTTGCCGAAGACCACGATGTCCAGCAACGAGTTGGTGCCCAGGCGGTTGGCGCCGTGCACCGACACGCACGCGGTCTCGCCCGCGGCGTAGAGGCCGGGCACCACGGTGCCCTTTTCGTCGGCCAGCACCTCGGCCTTGATATTGGTCGGGATGCCGCCCATGGCGTAGTGGGCCGTGGGCTGCACGGGGATGGGCTCGGTCACCGGGTCGATGCCCAGGTAGGTGCGGCAGAAGTCGATGATGTCGGGCAATTTGGCCAGCAGTTCCTCCGCGGTGACCACATAGGGCGAGCCGTCGGGCCGGGTGCGGCCGTCAATGGCCGCGTACTTGTTCACCGTCTCGGGCCGCACATCCAGATACACATACCGCTGGCCGTTGATGCCGCGGCCCTCGCGAATTTCGATGTAGATGGCCCGGCTGACCACATCCCGGGAGGCCAGGTCCTTGACCGTGGGCGCGTACCGCTCCATGAAGCGCTCGCCCTTGTCGTTGATGAGCACGCCGCCTTCCCCGCGCACGCCTTCGGTGATGAGGATGCCCAGTTTGTAAATGCCCGTGGGGTGGAATTGATAGAACTCCATGTCCTCCAGGGGCAGGCCCTTGCGCAGCACGATGGCCGCGCCGTCGCCCGTGAGGGTGAACGCGTTGGAGGTGATCTCCCACACCCGGCCCCAGCCGCCGGTGGCCAGGATCACGGCCTTGGCGTGGAAGATGTGGATTTCGCCCGTGGCGATCTCCAGCGCGACCACCCCCGCGGCTTTGCCGTTGACCATGATGAGGTCCAGCATCTGGAACTCATCGTAGAAGGTCAGGCCGTGCTTGATGCCCTGCTGGTAGAGGGTTTGCAGAATCATGTGGCCGGTGCGGTCGGCCGCGTAGCAGGCCCGCCGCACGGGTTTGCCCGTGATGTTGTTGGTGTGGCCGCCGAAGGGCCGCTGCGCGATGAGCCCTTCGGGCGTGCGGCTGAAGGGCAGGCCCATGTGCTCCAGTTCGTACACGATGTCGGGGGCCTGGTAGCACATGAATTCGATGGCGTCCTGGTCGCCCAGGTAGTCGGAGCCCTTGACCGTGTCGTAGGTGTGCCACTCGGGGTGGTCCTCTTCCATGTTGCCTAAGGCCGCGCCGATACCGCCCTGGGCCGCGCCGGTGTGAGAACGGGTGGGATACAGTTTGCTGATGACCGCGGTCCTGGCCCGCTGGGACGCATACAATGCGGCCATGAGGCCCGCGCCGCCCGCGCCCACAACGACGACATCGTATTGGTGGGTTTTCATAAGCCTCTCCTTGCGCGTGCGTGTTAGGAAGTCAGGACGAGGAAGAACCCCGCGCCCAGCGTAATCAACCACAGAATCAAGAGCACCAACCGCAAGAACATGTGCCAACCCCAGGAGTGGATGTATTCCTCGAGGATCAGCCGCAAGCCGTTGAAGCCGTGGGTCGCGCCGAAGAACACGATGGCCAGTTGCATGATTTGCCAGTACGCGTTGGCCCACGGCGCGATGTCCACGATGTTGCTGTTGAGCACATGATTGGGGTTGGGGAAGAAAGTCCACCGCATCAGCGTGCCCAGGTCCATTTGGGTACGGGCACCCATGGCGAGCGCGCCCACGAAGCCGATCAGGGCCAGCAGAAACATGGCCGCGCCCGAAATGCGGATGAACAACCACATGAGATATTCGAAATTCCAGCCGGGGGTGGGAACTTTGCGCGGTTTCATGGGTGTTCGCTCCTTGTTGGGGCTACCCGCCAAGGCTGTTCTGGATCATGATCCAGGCCGTGAGCGCGTACACGGGCAACACGATGGCCCATTCCAGCCAAATGAACTCCCGCTGGAATTTGATGAGGGCCGGCCAGGTGTCGAGGATGATGATGCGCAGGCCGTTCACGGCGTGGAAGATGACGCAAAAGTAGATGAACAGTTGGAAGGCCAAAGATTCGTAGAGGGTGTTGTACCAGATGGCCCAATCGCTGCCCAATTGTTGGATGCCAAATCCGGCCAGCACATGCAGGGCGACGAAGATGATCATGCTCAGGCCCGAGATGCGGTGCAAAATCCAGGCCCACATGGGCCCACCCCCTCGGTAGCGCAACGCGGCGCTCAAGGGGACCCTGCGCGGTAAGGTCATGGGAACCTCCTTCTACATAGACGGGGTGGAACCACCGCGACACGGCGCCCAATCCTCATCCAGGGCAGACCGGTGCGAGGCGTTGCCTTCATCCGGGCCGCAGATGCTACTATCATGCGCGAAAGCCCAAATCTCTCCAAGGTGACAATCATCCAAAACTTAAAGCAGGATGAATGCGCGGCGCCAGGCCTGATTATAATACGAGCCGTCAGCCTTGGCAACGCGGTCGGCGGTGACCCGCCGCCTGCCCGGCGCGTCCGGCCGCGACATGCCCGGGGATGGCCGCGCTCGCGGGCCCGCTCGGAGACTTCCCCTCGCTTGTAGGGCCCCGGGAAAGCAAGTATAATGGCTGCCATCCCTCGAGCGAAGCCATCTCAACCCGACCCGTTCGTCGGTCCTCTGGAGGGGTCGCAATGAGCAGTCGTAATCCCCATGACCTGAGCCGACGGGACTTCTTCAAAATCGTCGGTTCCTTCGTCAGTGGCATCATGGGCGTGATGCTGGGTATCCCCCTCATCTCGTATTTCATCTCGCCCGCGTTGGACGAGCAAGGCGGGGAGAAGTGGATCCCCGCGGGGCCTCTGGAGAACTACCCCCTCGGAAAGCCCACTTTGTTCACCTTCACCCTGACCAAACAGCACGGCTGGGAGAAGACCTCGCAGAGTTACGGCGTGTACATCATCCGTCACTCCGACACCGAGGTCACCGTGTTCTCCAATGTGTGCACGCATCTGGCCTGTCGGGTGCGTTGGAAGGACGAACTGGGCGAGTTCGTCTGTCCGTGCCATGACGCGCACTTCGCCGAAACGGGCGAGGTCATCTCCGGCCCCGCGCCGCGGCCCCTGGATAAGTACGAGTACAAGATCGAAGACGGCATCCTGTACATTCACCTGGTTGAGGGGTAAGCGCCATGACCGACAAACCCTCTCGTTCGCGCCTGCAAGCCCTCTACGAGTGGCTGGATGAACGCCTGGGGCTGACCACCATCAACAAGTTGGTCCTCGACCGCAAGGTCCCCAAGGTCAATTGGTGGTACACCCTGGGCAGCGCCACCCTGTTCCTCTTCATCCTCCAGGGCATCACCGGCATCTTCCTGACCGTGTACTATGTCCCCACGCCGGACCACGCCTACGACAGCGTCAACTACATCATGCAGGGCGTGCGTTTCGGCTGGCTGGTGCGCGGCATTCACCACTGGGGCGCCAGTTTCATGGTGCTCTTCGTGTTCTTGCACATGCTGCGGGTGTTCTACATGGGTTCGTACAAGTACCCCCGGGAACTCACCTGGATCATCGGCGTTATGCTCTTCCTCCTCACTTTGGGGATGGGCTTCACCGGCTACCTGCTGCCGTGGAACCAGCGGGCCTATTGGGCCACCACGGTGGGCACCCAGATCGCGGGCACGCCGCCCGTCATCGGCCCCTGGATCACCCGCATTCTGCGCGGCGGTGAAGACATCAGCGCCTTGACCCTGAGCCGCTTCTTCTCGATGCACATCTGGATGATTCCCGGGCTCATGCTTCTGCTGGTCACCGTACACCTCTATCTGGTCATCCGCCTCGGCATTTCCAACCCGCCCGGCAAGGACGAATAGTCGCGCAAGGAGAGACGACCGTGAACGAGGAATACAAGAAAAAGTACTGGGAGCGTTACTTGCGCCTCAAGCACAAAGGCGTCAAGTTCTATCCCGATGTGGTTTACAAAGACCTGGTGGTCTCCTTTGCCCTGTTCCTGCTGCTGGTAGGGCTGGCCGCGTTCGTGGGCGTCAAACCCGAGCCGCCCGTGGACCCCAACGACACTTCCTACATCCCCCGGCCCGAATGGTACTTCCTCTTTCTCTTCGAGTTTCTGAAATTCATCCCCGGCGAACTGGAATGGGTCGGCGCGGTGGTCATCCCGGGCCTGGCCATTCTGGTGCTCTTCCTGCTGCCCTTCATTGACAAGAACCCCTACCGGCACTGGTCCAAGCGCAAAGTGGGCACGGGCATCATGACCGCGGTGGTGCTGGCCATGGTGGGCCTGACCATCCGCGCGGTGGTGACCACGCCGCCGCAAGAGGAAACGACCCTCGCCCTCACCCTGCCCGAACAGATCGCGCTGGGCCAGGAACTCTACAGCATCCACTGCGCGGAGTGCCACGGCCCCGACGGCGAGGGCGGCGAGATCCAGGGCGTGGAAGGTCTGGAAGGCGTGGTGCTCAAGCCCCTCAACTCGCAGGACGAGATGCACACCCGCTCGGACCAGACCCTGTACAACATCATCGAATACGGCCAACAAGATCTGGGGATGCCGCCCTTTGGCCGGGCCTATGGCGGTGAATTGAGCCCCGCGGAGATCAAGGCCATCGTCACCTTCATGCGCTACACCTGGGACGACCGGGTCGAACTGCCCAAAGAGGCCCAGACCGGCGGCATGCCCACCCTGGGGCCCGACGAAGTGCCCTCCTACGAAGAGCACATCGAGCCCCTGGTCAAACGCTATTGCGTCTCGTGCCATCGTCCCGGCAAGAAGAACAACAACTACATCATGACCTCCTACGAGGAGATCATGAACTCGGGTGATCACGCGCCGGTCATCATCCCCGGCGACCCCGAGAACAGCATCTTCATGAAACTCATCCGCCGCGAGGAACTGGACTTCAGCCGGCCCATGCCGCCCACCAAGCCTCTGCCCGAGGATGTGGTCGAGATCTTCGAACGCTGGATCGCCGCGGGCGCGCCCAAGACCGCGGCCGAAGCCGACCAGATCGAGGCCCAGCAGCGCGGCGGAGGCGCACAACCGTAACGCGAACTCTTCTCTCGGACGACGCGCAGCGCCGCGGTGCTTGGCATCGCGGCGCTTTCTCTTTCGCGTTCGCCCTTCGGGTGCATGCAAACCATGTAGAAATGACCCGCTTCCGTGCAAACCCCTCCCATCCCCCGCGGCGGGCTGGCCGCCAGGATTGATCCCGCGAGAGGCGTAGGCCCGTTTTGAAGGCCCCTCCCCTACGAGGGGAGGGGC
>JAADEN010000103.1 GCA_013153375.1 Chloroflexota bacterium
CTAATGATGCGGCGAAGCGGGGCAATGGGACTTGTCAACCCGGCCCTGTAGTGGGCGACTGGCCGGTCGCACCTGCCGCGGCAGGGGCCGCGTGAGCCGCGGCTTGACCCGCGCGGCCCCGCCGTGATACAATCCCGCGCAGCAGGACAACATTCCCCTGACGGCCGAGGTGCCCCAACCCCCGGATGGGAGGGCTTAAAGGCGAAGCCGGTGAGAGTCCGGCGCTGTCCCGCAACGGTAACCCGTCCCGCACGGCCAGCGGCGTGTGCCCCCGTGCGGCGGCGGGAAGCCCGGTCGCCCGCCTCGGTCGGTTTCCACGCCCTCGCGGAAGGGCAGTGGGAACGCGGCTTGGTGGGGCTGCGGCCCCCTTTGCGTCTCGTTCCCCTGTCCGCCGCGGGCCGGGGAATTCTTCGTTAAGGAGGTCGCATCATGCTGCATCGTACTCCCCGTTTTGCCCGCGTGTGGATGGCGTTGGCCGTGCTGTTGGCCCTGGTCCTGGCCGCGTGCGGCGGTCAGACGACCACGCCCGAGCCGCCCACGCCCCAGCCTATGGCCGAGGTGACCGACGCGGTCACCGAAGCGCCCACCGAGGTTCCGCCCTCGCCGGAGCCCACCGCGGAGCCGTCCCCCACCCCCGAACCCGCGCCTGTGGTGGAGATGACCGACGACCTGGGCCACACCATCGTCCTGACGGCCTACCCGCAGCGCATCGTCTCGTTGGCGCCGTCCATCACCGAGAGCCTGTTCGCCATCGGCGCGGGGGAGCAGGTGGTGGGCCGGGACGCCAACTCCACCTACCCGCCCGAGGTGGCCGAGATCACCGACATCGGCAGTCTGTGGCAGGCCCTGCCCCTGGAGAACATCCTGGCCCTGGAGCCCGACCTGGTCATCGCCGCGGAGACGGTGGCGCCCGAGCAGGTGCAACAGATGCAGGACGCGGGCCTGACCGTGTTCTGGCTGGCCAACCCCAAGGACTTCGACGGCCTGTACCGCAACCTGCGGGTGCTGGCCCAACTCACGGGCCACGAGGACGAGGCCGAGGCGCTCATCGCGGAACTGCAAGAGCGGGTGGACACGGTCACGGCCATCACTGCCGACATCCCTGACGAGGAGCGGCCCGTGGTGTTCTACGAACTGGACGCCACGGACCCGGCCGCGCCCTGGACCTCGGGCCCCGGCACGTTCATCGACACGGCCATCACGCTGGCCGGGGGTCGCAACGCGGGCGCGGACCTGGAGGGCGAGTGGGCCCAGATGAGCCTGGAGGCCCTGCTGGCCGTGAACCCCGACATCATCATCCTGGCCGACGCGCCTTACGGCGTGACGCCCGAGAGTGTGGCCCAGCGGGAGGGCTGGGGCGCGCTCAAGGCCGTGCAGGAGGGGCGGGTGTACCCCTTCGACCCCTATCTGCTGAGCGTGCCGGGCCCGCGCCTGGTGCAGGGCCTGGAGACCCTGGCCGTGCTCCTGCACCCTGACCTGTTCTGCGCCAACGAGTTGTTGCAACCCGCGCCCGACGCGGTGGAGTTGGTGTGTCCGGTGGAGTGAGGCGCGGCCTGGGCCGCTCCACCGCGGCCCTGCTGATCGCCCACGCGGTCGTGCTGGCGGCCGCGTTCCTGTGGAACATCGCCTGGGGCGCGGTGTCCATCCCGCCCGGCGTGGTGGCCCGTTTGCTGGCCGAGGCCGGGCTGGGGTGGCCCGCGCCCCCGGTTTCGGACGCGGTGCGCACCATCGTGCTGGTGGTGCGGCTGCCCCACGCGGCCCTGATCGCGCTGGTGGGCATGGCCCTGGGCGCCAGCGGCGCGGCCTATCAGGGCCTGTTCCGCAACCCCCTGGCCGACCCGTACCTGCTGGGCGTGGCCTCGGGCGCGGGCCTGGGCGCGGTGCTGGCCCTGAGCGCGGCCTGGCCCGCGGACCTGGCGGGCATGTACCGGGTGCCCGCGGCCGCGTTCGCCGGCGCGCTGCTGACCGTGGCCCTGGTCTATGGCCTGGCCCACCACCACGGCCAGACCCAGACCGCGACCCTCATCCTGGCCGGGGTGGCCGTATCGTCGGTGGCCTCGGCGCTCATGTCCTTCCTCATGCTGCGCTCCACGGGCGAACTGCGCCGCGCGCTGACCTACTTGCTGGGCGGCGCGCCCCTGCTGGGCTGGAAGCCCGTGCTGGCCATGCTGCCCTATTGGGCCGTGGGCATGGCCGCGCTGCTCACCACGGGCCACGCGCTCAATGTGCTGCAGTTCGGCGAGGAGCAGGCCCACGCGCTGGGCCTGCCCGTGGAGGCGACCAAGGCGTTCATCCTGGCCGCGGCCTCGCTGACCACCGCGGCCGCGGTGGCCTTCGGCGGCGTCATCGGCTTCGTGGGCCTGATGGTCCCCCACGGGATGCGTCTGCTGTGGGGCGGCGACTATCGCCGTCTGCTGCCCCTGGCCGCGCTGGGCGGCGGCGCGGCGCTGCTGCTTTTCGACTGGGTGGCGCGGGTGGCCCTGCGTCCTCAGACTTTGCCCGTGGGTGTGGTCACCGCGTTGGTGGGCGGCGTGTTCTTTCTGGGGATTTTGCTCCGCGCGCGGCGCGGCCCCGGGTGGATGTGAACGCGCGCCTCCGCGGCGGAGCCCGGCCGTTCGCGGAGCCCTTCCCCCAAATATGGGGCCAAATTCTGGTATAATTCGCCCCATCTACGACTCACATCCGTAATTTCAAGGACGGCTCCCGATGCGTTCGGTCATTCTCTCGGTTACCGCGGTGGTCCTGGCGTTGCTCATCGGCGCGGGTATTTTGGCGCTTTCGGGCGCGTCGCCGGTGGCGGCCTACACCGCCCTGGCCCAGGGCGCGTTCGGCGACGCGCAGGCCTGGCAGCGAACTTTGGAGAAGGCCACGCCCCTGGTTTTCAGCGGTCTGGCGGTGGCCTTCGCGTTTAAGGCCGGCTTGTTCAACATCGGCGCGCAGGGGCAGTTGCTGTTGGGCGCCATCACCGCGGCCGCGGTGGGCTTCGGCGTGGAGGGCCTGCCCGCGTTCATCCACGCGCCGCTGGCGCTGCTGGCCGGCGCGGCCGCGGGCGCGGCCTTCGCAGCCATCGCCGGCGCGCTCAAGGTGTACACGGGCGCGCACGAGGTCATCACCACCATCATGCTCAACTACATCGCCATCAATCTGACCGACTACCTGGCCGACGGGCCGTGGAAGGACACTTCGCCGGGCAACATCGTGGCCCGCACCCCGCGCATTCTGGACACGGCCATGCTGCCCACCTGGGGGCCCATCCCCTCGGGGTTCGTGCTCTCGGTGCTGCTGGCCGGGGTCATCTACTGGCTGCTGTGGAAGACCACCTTCGGCTTCGAGATTCGCACCGTGGGCCAGAATCGCCACGCGGCCCGCTACGCGGGCATGCGGGTGGCCCGCACGGTGATCTTGACCATGCTCATCAGCGGTCTGTTCGCGGGCCTGGGCGGCGCGGTGGAGACCCAGGGCGTGGTGGGACGCTACCAGCCGGGCTTCAATGTGGGCCTGGGCTTCGAGGGTATTACCATCGCGCTGCTGGCCAAGACCCATCCCTTTGGCGTGATTCCCGCCGCGTTGCTGGTGGGCGCGATGAAGGCCGGGTCGAGCCAGATGCAGTTCGTGGCCGATGTGCCCAAAGAGATCATTGATGTGATTCAGGCCCTGATTTTGTTCTTCATCGCGGCCGAGTTCTTGCTGCGGCGCTTGTTGCACCTGCAGCCCGAGGCGGGCGAAGAACAATTGGTCCTCAGCACGGGCTGGGGCAGCGGCGAGTAATTCCGGCGACGAGGTGAGGCATGAACCCCTGGCGCACGCTATGGCAAAACAATCGCGGTAAACTCATCGCCGCGGCCGTGTTGGTGGTGGCCGTGTTCGCGGCCTACGCGCGCAACCCGCAAATCGTCGAGGCCGTGTTGGCCTCCAGCCTGCGGCAGTCCATCCCCCTGGTGCTGGGCGCGTTGTGCGGCCTCATCGGCGAACGGTCGGGCATCATCAACATCGGCATCGAGGGCCAGATGCTGCTGGCCGCGTTCGTGGCCTTCCTGGTCAATGTGCGGACGGGCAACCTGCTGCTGGCCACGGTGAGCGGCGTGCTGGTGGGCGCGGTCCTGGGCTTCTTCCTGGCCTTCATGTCCGTGTCGCTGCGCATCGATCAAATCATCGGCGGTACGGTCATCAACATGCTGGCCTTTGGCCTGACGGGCTACTTCTATCAGGTGGGCCTGGTCACCAAAGGCAAGTTCACGCCCATCGCCATCCCGGGACTGGCGGACATCCCCGTGTTGGGGGCCATGTTCTTCCGCAATCCGCCCCTGACCTATTTGACCCTGGTGCTCATCTTCGTGGTGCAGTTCCTGCTGTATTACACGCCGTGGGGCCTGCGCACCCGCGCGGTGGGCGAACATCCCCGGGCTGCGGACACGGTGGGCATCGATGTGTACAAGATGCGCTACATGAATGTCACCCTGGCCGGGATGCTGGCCGGGCTGGCCGGCGCGTACCTGACCTTAGAGGCCGTGGGCTCCTTCGAGCGGGGCATGACCAACGGCCGCGGGTTCGTCGCGCTGGCCGTGATGATCTTCGGCCGCTGGAACCCCATCCTGTCGTGGGGCGCGGCGCTGCTCTTTGGCTTCGCCACCGCGCTGCAAACCCAATTGCAGTTCATGCGCGCGGTGCGCATCCCGCACCAGTTCATCGGCATGCTGCCCTACCTGCTGACCATCATCGTGCTGGCCGGCGTGGGTGGACGCACCCGCCCGCCCGCGGCCGTGGGGCAGCCGTATGTGAAGGAGTAGCAGTGAGCAAGAAGCAGGGAGCGGGGAGCAAGGAAGAAGTTGGAAGTTGGTGGCTGGAAGTTGGCGGGCACACCGCCGTGCGCCCCTACCGGCCAACGGCTGACGGCTCACCGCTGACCCCTCACCACTGACCTCTGCCGACTACCGACTGCCGACTGTTCGGAGGCTTTCATGTCCGAATTCGTGCTCGAGGCCCGAGGCATCACCAAGCGTTTCCCTGGCGTGGTGGCCAACGACCATGTGGATTTCAACCTGCGCCCCGGCGAGATCCACGCCCTGTTGGGCGAGAACGGCGCGGGCAAGTCCACGCTGATGAACATCATCTACGGCCTGTATCAACCCGACGAGGGCGAGATCCTCATCAACGGTCAGCCGGTCACCATCCGCGGGCCCCACGATGCCATCCGCCAGGGCATCGGCATGGTGCACCAGCACTTCATGCTCATCCCCGTGTTCACCGTGGCCGAGAACCTGGTGTTGGGCGCGGAGATCACCCGCGGGCCCATGCTGGATCTGGAGCAGGCCCGCGCGGTGGTGCGCCGCCTGTCCGACGAGTACGGCCTGCATGTGGACCCCGACGCGCGGGTGGAGGACCTGCCCGTGGGCGTGCAGCAGCGGGTGGAAATCCTCAAGGCCCTGTATCGGGAAGCCCGCATCCTGATTTTGGACGAGCCTACCGCGGTGCTCACGCCGCAGGAGGTCGAGGATCTGTTCCGCATCATGCGGGGCCTGACCGAGCGGGGCGTGGGCATCATCTTCATCACCCACAAGTTGAAGGAAGTGCTGGCCATCGCGGACCGCATTACGGTCATGCGCCGCGGCAAGGTGGTGGGCACCACCACGCCCGAGCAGACCGACGAGCGGGGCCTGGCCGCGATGATGGTCGGCCGCGAGGTGGTGCTGGAAGTGGAAAAGGGCCCCGCGCATCCCGGCGAGGTGGTGCTGGAGGTGCGCGACCTGGTGGTGGAGGAGCACGGCGTGCCTGTGGTCAACGGCGTGTCGCTGCAAGTGCGGGCCGGGGAGATTCTGGGCATCGCGGGCGTGCAGGGCAACGGCCAGACCGAACTGGCCGAGGCTCTGACCGGCCTGCGTCGGCCCGACCGGGGCACGCTGATCCTCAACGGCCAGGAGATGCCCTTCGAGGACGCCCGCATCCTCATCGAGAACGGCCTGGCCCACATCCCCGAAGACCGGCAGAAGCACGGCCTGGTCATGCCCTTCAGCGTGGCCGACAATCTGGTGCTGTGCACCTACTACAAGCCGCCCTTTGCCAAGGGCTTGCAGCGCCAGCCCCAGGCCATCCTGGAGAACGCGGAGCGGCTCATCGAGCAGTTCGATGTGCGCACCTCGGGCCCCCTGGCGCCCGTGGCCACCCTCTCGGGCGGCAACCAGCAAAAGGTCATCGTGGCGCGCGAGTTCAGCCGTCCGGTGCGCTTCTTGCTGGCCAATCAGCCCACCCGGGGGCTGGATGTGGGCTCCATCGAGTACATCCACAAGCGCATCATCGAGATGCGCGACCAGGGCGTCGCGGTGCTGCTCATCTCCGCGGAGTTGGACGAAATCATGTCCCTGGCCGACCGCATCGCGGTGATGTACGAAGGCCAGATCGTGGCCGAGGTGGACGCGGCCGAGGCCGACAAGACCACCCTGGGCATCTGGATGGCCGGCGGCGAGAAGGAAAGCGCGGCCGCGACCCTGGCGTGAGGCCGCACGGCTCCCTTCCCTGGGGGATCAAGGCTCTTCGGGCAGCGGCCGTTTGGGGTGCCGCAGGTCGAAGATGATATAGCCCTCGCCCTCCGCGAGGACGGGGTAGTACTCGGTCAGAATCTCCCGCAGCGCGGGTTGCCGTTCCCACTGGCCCATCGCGGTGACCAAAAAGTAGTCGTAGCCCGCGGTCTTGTCGCGGAACAGGTCCCACGCGTCCACGGTGCGGCCCTGCCACACCCGCTGCAACTCCAGCGTGGCCGCGGTGGGCCAGATGTCCATGGCCCGGCCCCCGAAGTAGTTGAGCCGCAAGCCGAAATCCTGAATCAGGCCGATGCCCTTGCCCGGCGGCAGGTGCGCGACCACCTCCTGCCAGTAGGCCGGTTCTGCGCGGTAGTCCTTGGAAGCCAGTTCGCGCACCGCGGCGGCCGCGGCGTACACCACCGCGGCGGTGACGGCCAGGGCCAGCGCGGCCTTAGCCCACCAGGGGCGGGCCGTCACCTGGGGCCACAGCAGCGCGGCCAGCGCGGCCAGGCCCAGGGCCACCCAGGGCAGCAGGGGCAGGTGGTAGTAACTGTGGGTCATGCTCTGGTAGGGCACCAGCATGCCGTACACGCCGTAGCCCACAGCCCAGCCCCAGCCCATAGCCTGGGCCCGCGGGTGCGGCGTGAGCGCGAAGCCGATCGCGGCCGCGAGCAGCCACGGCCCGCCCAGATGTTCCACCAGATTGTGCAGCCAGCGCGCGTAGAACAGAGGCGA
>JAADEN010000100.1 GCA_013153375.1 Chloroflexota bacterium
GTCAAGACGCGGTCGCTTTGGCGGCTTTAGGCTGCGAGGTGGTGGCCGTGGAGCGTGAACCGCTCCTGGCCTCCCACATACGGGCCCTGGCCGAATCTGGGCCCGCGTTGCCGCTCACCGTGGTCGAAGACGACTTCTATCAGGTATCCTTGCCTGCGGCTTCGTTTGACGCGGTGGTGTACTGGGATGGCTTCGGCATCGGCACCGACGCGGATCAACGGCGTTTGCTGCGTCGGGTGCGGCGCTGGCTCAAGCCCGAAGGGTGGGTCTTTCTCGAGGTGTACACGCCTTGGCACGCCGCGCGCTCGGCGGGACACTCCATGCGGGTGGGTGAGGCCGTGCGCACTTATGCCTTCGACCCCGAAGGCTGCCGTTGGTTGGACGAGTGGCGTCGTGGGGAGGAACGGGTGGTGCAGTCTTTGCGTTGCTACTCGCCCGCGGATTTGCGTCTGTTGCTGGAGGGCACGGGGCTGGCGTGGGTCGGCCTCGAGCCTGGTGGGCGCATGGACTACATCACGGGCCGCTATGAACCGCAGGCGCCGTTGGCTCAGGCCATGAGTTACACGGCTATATTGCGTGTAGCCAAGTCTTTGCTCTAAGCCTCACGCCCTGAACCGGCATTCTGCGTCTCTTCCTCCAAGAACAGCCTCAACCGTTCGACCCGCGCTTCCGCGGGGTCCAGACCCAGCGCGGCCAGGACCTCGTCGGGCCGCCCGGTGGCCCCTGGCCGCGCGGTGAGCACCATGTGCAACCGTGGCCCCGGCTCGTCCGCCGCGGGCGGCCGCACTTCCAGGGCTTCGACGAGAGGGCGCAGGTCGTAGGCCTTGCCTCGTCGCTCCCGGGGGATGTGCTCGCGGGCCAGCAGCGCGGCCACCCGTTGGGCCAGGTCGGGCACGGGCCGGAGAAGGCGGGCTTCGTACGCCGCGGCCCGTACCTGATTTTGCAGCGCAGGCGCGTTCAGCGGCACGGGGTACAAATCCACCACCCGCAGGCCGGGCGGTTGGACTTGCTCCAACCGGCGGCGTATCTCGTCCGCGGGCAGCGGCCGTTCCAGCCAGAAGTCCATGAGTTCGGCCCGGCCCGTGACGCCCAGCGGCAGCGCGGACGCGATGTGCATCTTGGGCCGCGGGTTGTAGCCCCGGGAATGCAGCAGCGGCAGATCCGCGCGGCGGAACATGCGCTCCAGGGTGCGCTGCACATCCAGGTTGCCGGTGTAACGCATGGCCTCGGTCTTGGCGAAGACCAAACGCCAGCGTTGGATTTGGGGGTTCGTGGTGCTCATATGCGTGGTCCAGAAAGTCGCCAGTCGGTCTCGGGCGGATGGCTCCGCGCGGGGCAACGCCCTGTGCTTATGGCGTTTCGCGGTATTCCAGATAGGGCAGGTCGAGATAATCCCGCACCCGGCCCGGCCCCAGGCTGAGGACCAGGGTGCGGTACGACACGCCCGGCTCGTCCTCCAGGCCCACCAGATAGCGCACTTGGCGGTCCAGGGTTTCCGTGTTGACAAGCCGCCCTTTCATGGCTTGCGCCAGCGGCTCCAACACCGTGGGGTCGCTGGCCCAGAACACCAGCGGGATGCGGTACTCGTCCTGAAAGGCGTGCGAGAACGCGTGCCCGCCCTTGTCGGGCGTGATCCACTCGCCGTGGTCCGAAGTGTAGATGAACAGCAAGTTCTCGCTGCGGGGCTGAAAACGGGCGAAGATTTGGGCCAGCACCTGGTCGGTGTAATAAATCGTGTTGGCGTAAATGTCCCGCAGGTCGCGCGGCTCGGGAATCAGCGCCTTGTCCGGCGGGTAGCGGTCCTTCCAGTCGAAGTGGGAGCCCAGCAGGTGGATGAAGAAAGCCTGTTTGCGGCCGGGCACGATGTCTTCGGTGGGCAATAGTTGCAGCAGGACCTCGTCGGGCTGGCCGAATTTGCCCCCTTCCAAATCGTCGAGCACGAAACGCACATGTTCGGCTTCGCTGGCAATGGACGAGACGCTGGAAGTGTAGGGACTATAGCGCAGTTGGTTCGAGATCCAAAAAGTTTCATAGCCGCAACGCCGCAAGTCCGACACGATGCTGGGGCTGGTGTAGAAAACCTCGTAGTCGGTCACCGTGGCCGGCGTCATGATGATGGGAACCGCGCTCATGGTCTGATTGACGGGCGAAATGGCCCGCGCCACGACTTTGCCCTCCAGCCCTTCCAAAAAGGGCGTGGTCGGTCGAGGGTAGCCGTACAGGCTCATGAAATCCCGGTTGGCCGACTCGCCCAGCACGAACACGATTTTGTCGAAGCGGGCGTCGCAGTCCAACGGTGGAGCCGTGGCCATGAACGCGGCGACGCGCTCTTTGCGCTCCAGGATGGGATTGACGCGCGTGTACACCCGGTAAGTGGTCGTGCCCAGGCGGATGGCCGGATACACCTGCAACCGCGGCCAGGCCAGCGCGCCCAGGCCGAGGAGCAGTCCCAGCGCCGCGCCGCGGACGGCCCAAGCGCGTCCTGTCCGCGTGGTGGCGCGCGGCCGCAGGCGCGCGTAGAGCACGCCCAGGGCCAGGGCCACGGCCAGGTAGCCCATCAACGCCCAGGCGAACTTGGACTGCAACACGAACACCCGCAAGAACTCGCTGCTTTCGCCGGGCGACGAATCCAGCGCGGTCTCGACGCGGATCTCCAGGTTGCCCACGCGCCAGAAGTGCGCGACATGGGCGTACACCGCGTTCAGGAGCCCCACGGGTAGCGCGGCCACCAGATAGAGAATCGGGTGTACCCATCCCAGCACGAACAGGGTCAGGGCCACCAGCGCCGCAGGGAGCAGCATGTCGGGTTGATAGGAGTGCGCTTCGCGCCCCAGTCCGTAGAGGAGGGGCAGAAACGCGGTCCACAGCGCGCCCGCGGCCAGCACCGCGTACGCGTGGCCGGACAACCAGGTCCGCAGGCGTGCCCGTCGGGAGCCAAAGGGAGTCATACGCCGCTTTCCTTCGAGCGTGGATTTCGGATGGTGCGCCTTCTCCGTCTGCATGGGCTGGGTGGTCCGTCCTGTTTGGGTCGCGGCGCGGGCGCGGCCCCGTCATCGCCGGGCCGTGCTCAAGGGCGGCCAGGTGTAGGAATGGCGCGTTGGCCCGGCACCGCGCCCCACAGCGAGGGGCGTACCGTGTTGCGGGCCCACAGACGGCGGTAAGTCTGCCACAACGGATTGTTCGGCTCTTCGCGCAGATGGCGAGGCTCGGCGCCCAGACGGAAGTTGAACGCGTGATCGCCGTCGGGCCGGTTGAGCGCCTCCCAGGCCGGATACCACATCCACACCGCGTAGTTGATGCCGTAACGCTCCGCGGCTTCCAGGCGGTCGCGCATGAACTCCGCCGCACCCGGCTCCCAGCGCATGACGCCCGTTTCGGTGATGGCCACGGGCGCGTCGGCCCGCAAGCGGAACATGGCCAGCGCGGCCATGTCCTCGTCCAGCGCGGCCTGGTCCATCCAGACGGGTTCGAAGGCCTGATCCAGCAGCATGGGCCCCGGATAGCGCCAGTCCATGGTCGGGGCGGGCGCCTGATGCGTGTAGGCATAAGGCTCGTACATGTGCACCGCGTACACCACATGCGCCGCGTCCGTGGGCTGCAGGTAGGTCAGCCAGTGCACCGACGCGTACCCCAGGGGACTGACCAGAACGGGCGTGTCGGGGTCCTCGGCCCGGATGGCTTCCACCAGCCGCGGATACCAGGTGTTCCAGTCGTATCCCGTGTCTCGGTAGCGGTCGTAGAAGGCGCGCGGATCGTCCACGCCGACGATGTCGTCCGCGTTGGGCTCCACCATCAGGTTGTAGCCCACCACCGCGGGGTGCCCCCGGAACTGCCGGGCCAGCAGGCGCCACATGTCGGCCCAGGCGGCCTGAGCCTCAGGATCGGTCCACACTTCTTCGTGCAGATATTCGGGACCGAACCAGTCGCCCAGACCCTCCCGCAGAATGGAAAACTCGCTGCGCCCGGGCCCGCTGCGCACCGCAATGACCACGAACAGGTCGGCCTGCCAGGCCATGTCCACCAGGCGCGTGAGGTGGTTCAGGGCTTGCGGGTCGGGCCGGTAGGGAGGGGTCACCGAATAGGGCCCCATGACCGACAGCACCACCCAATTCGCGCCTTGCGCGGCCAGCGCGTCGAAGTCCTTTTGCGTGTACGGCGGGCCGAAGGGGCCGGGGCCGTAGAGCCACGCGCCGTCCAGGTCGGGATACACCCGCCGCTGGTACACATTCGCGCCCCGCAGCCAGGGCCCGGGCTGCCACAGCGCCCAGGCGTCGGTGGGGTACGCGTCCTCGGCCTCCACGGTGGGCGTGGCCCCTTGGCATCCCGCCAGCGCCAGCGCGGTCAAGAGCAACCAGAAGTATCGCATGATGCGGCCATTATACCCCTTTGGGCCGTGGTGATATACTTGGGTTTGAGTTTGGGGAACCGCTCCGCGCGGGCCCGCGAGCGAGGTCGAGCCATGAAGGAGCAATTGGACGCCCTGCTGGAGTTCCATCGCGCCTTGCGCGTGTACACATCCGACGCGCCCACCGCGGACCTGCCGCCCGAGGTGCGCGAGTTGCGCATCCGTCTCATCCAAGAGGAGTTGGACGAGTACGCGGCCGCGGCGCGCGCGGGCGATCTGTTGGGCGTGGCCGACGCGCTCACCGACCTGCTCTATGTGGTCCTGGGCGCGTTGCTGGCTCATGGGCTGCATCCCGTCGCCGAGGACTTGTTCGCGGAGGTGCATCGCAGCAACATGAGCAAGGTGGGCCCCGACGGCCAGCCCGTGTTGCGGGCCGACGGCAAGGTGCTCAAGCCCGCCCACTTCTCGCCGCCCGATTTGGCCCGCATTCTGGCCCCCTGGTTGGATTCCGGGGCCGCCGATGCCGAGCCTTAATGCGTATAGCCAATAAATCTTTGGCCTGGACGCGAAACCCCGAGGTGCTTTGGGAGCGTGGTATGCCTGCAAAACCGTCCTCTGTGCTGCAATCCTTCGATTTGAGCGGCCGGGTCGCGGTGGTGACCGGCGGCGCGGGGCTGCTGGGACGCCAGTTCTGCCGCACGCTGGCCCAGGCCGGCGCGGCCGTGGCCGTGGTGGACATCGCCGCAGCCGACGCCCAGGCCGTGGCCGACGACATCGTCGCCGCGGGCGGCCAGGCCCTGGCCCTGCCCACCGACATCACCGATCCCGCCCAGGTCGAGGCCGCGGTGCAGCGCATCCTCGACGCCTGGGGCCGCCTGGACATCCTGGTCAACAGCGCGGCGTTGGACCCCAAAGTCAGCGCGGAGGGCGCGGTGCGCTCCTCGTCGGCCTTCGAAGATTTCCCTCTGGACGCGTGGGAGCAGGCCCTGAAGGTCAACCTCACGGGCGCTTTTCTGATGACCCAGGCCGCAGCGCGGGTAATGCGAGCCCAGAACCGGGGCTCCATCATCAACATCGCGTCCACTTACGGCCTGGTGGGCCCGGACCAGCGCATCTACCAGAAGCCCGGCCAGCCGCCCCAATACAAGCCCGTGTACTACACCGTGACCAAGGCCGCCATGTTGGGCTTCACCCGCTATCTGGCCACTTACTTCGCGGGCACGGGCATTCGGGTCAACACCCTGACGCCGGGCGGGGTTTACAACCATCAAGACCCGGACTTCGTGGAGAAGTACGCCTATCGCACCGTGTTGGGGCGCATGGCCGAGCCCCACGAGATGAACGCGGCTTTGCTCTTCTTGGCCTCGGACGCGTCCTCGTACATGACGGGCGCCAATCTGATCGTCGATGGAGGGTGGACGGCATGGTAAAGAAAATGTTTCGCTTTCGTGGTGTTGAAGTGCTACTGTTAGTGTTAGCGTGGTGGCTCGCGGCATGCAGCGCGGCTCCGGCCGCCGCGACGCCCACCGCGTTGCCCACCGCCGCGGTGGAGCAGCGCACCGCGACCCCTTCGGTCACGCCCACGGCCACATCTACCCCCACCGCTTCGCCCACGGTGCCGTGCTGGGCCGCGCAGGTGGCCGAACCGGCCGAGATCGTGGCCCAGGCCCCGGTTGGCGCGGCGGTCGAAGTCGCGTGGCAGGTGACCAATACAGGCGCGTGTCCCTGGGAGCCGCCGCTGACGCTGGTCGCGCTCGAAGGCTCGGATCTGGACGCGCCGCCTTGGGAATCTACGCAAACGGTGCCTCCCGGCGAGACGCTGGAAGTCCGCGTCGCGCTCCAGGCCCCCGCGACGCCGGGGGCATACACGGCCCTTTGGGCCTTGCGCCCGGCCCACGCGGAGCCCGTCCCCCAAACCCTGACGCTGCGCCTGGAAGCCCTGCCGCCCACCCCGACCCCCACGCCCACGCCGGGCCCGCCCGTGTTCGTCCAACGCCAGGTGGATGTGACGCCCGGGGACAACATCAACTTTGACGACGGCGGTGCGGAAATCGCATACGGCTACAACGGGCCCGACGACCAGGGGCTGGGCCATGTCGGGGATCATGTCTTCTTCATGCCCATCTATTACTGGCCGCCCGATTTTGCGGATTGCTACCACGCGGCTTACACCACCAAAAACGCGATTTTGAACCCTCAGTATCAAGTCGGGCAGGCCTTTTGTTACACCACGAACGAACGGCGGGTGGGCGCGCTGCATATTGACGGCTACTATGTGGACGCCCGGGGCACGCCGCATCTGGTGCTGACTTACATCACCTGGGCTGCCGAGCGGAAGTGAGGCCGCGGCTCCGAGCGCCGCGCGCCCCACGGGCGAAGATGCCATGAAGACCGCGATCGTAGAACTGCAAACTTACGACGACCTGCCCACTTTGCAGGACAAATTGTTGTGGGCCCGCGCGCCGCGCATTTTGTTGGTCTGGCCCGCGTCCGGCGCGCCGCGCTTGCACGGGCCGTTGGACTTCGTGCGCCTGCGGCGCTACGCGGCCCGTTTGGGCGCGCGGCTGGCCGTGGTCACCCGCGACCCCCAGGTCGCGGCCTGGGCCCGGCAGGCTCGCGTGGCCGTCTTCCCGAGCGTGGAGGCGGCGCAGCG
>JAADEN010000144.1 GCA_013153375.1 Chloroflexota bacterium
GGTGAGCGCGTTCGCCGCGCCCTGGGCCGCGCAGGCCTGGCTGCGCTGGCGCGGGGCGACCTACCGCGATCCGGGCGTCTGGGCCCTCGCGGCCGGGCTGACGGTGCTGGCCCTGTTCAGCCTGCTGACCTTAGGCGCCAGCGGCCTGGGAGCCATGCCGTGGTGGCTGCGGTGGGGCCTGGTGGTCCTGGCCCTGCTGGCCGCGCTGCTGATGTTCGTGGTGACCCACGGCCTGCTGGGCCCGACCCGCACCTGGCCGGGCGTGGGCCTGGCCGTGCTGGGATGGACGGTCCTGTGGGCCGGGCTGAGCCTGGTCCACGGCTGGCACGCGGCCGCGAGCGATGAATTCTGGCAGCGGGACAGCGCATCCCGGGATCTGCGCAACCTGGAAGCCACCCTGACCTTCTGGGGCGACCGTTTGACCCGCGGCGCGGCGCAGGACCTGCCCGGCGTGCTGCTCAGCCCCGATCCCCGGCTCCATTGGCTGCAGGCCAGCCGTTTTCCGCGGCTGGCGATTCGGCCCGCGCGGATGCCCGACGAGCAGCCGCCCGTGGTGGTGGCCGAGGCCGGCGTCGAGCCGGGAACGGGCTACCGCGGGCAGGGCTACCGCAGCCAGGAGGATTTGCTTCTGCCCGACGCGGCGGCCTGGCTGCGTTGGTTCGTGTATCGCGCCGCGGAGACCCGTCCGCACGAAGTCGTCTTCTGGGTGCGTGAGGATGTGCTCACGGCCCAGAGTCCACCGGTTCCCTAAAACCCACCTGCCCGGCCCGCGCGGAGCCGTTCCGCAAGAAAAACGGACAGGGCATCAGGAGGCCCCTGGATGAGCAAACCGCTGATCATCGCCATCGACGGCCCGGCTGCCTCGGGCAAGAGCACTCTGGCCCGCCGTCTGGCGCGCGCCCTGGATTACTTGTACTTCGACACCGGCGTGCTGTATCGGGCCGTGACCTGGGCCGCGTTGCAGCGCGGGCTCTCGCCCGCGGACGAAGCCGCCATGACCCGCCTGGCCGAAACGCTGGACATGGATGTGCGGCCGCCCAGCCAGGACGACGGGCGCAGCAACGATGTGTGGGTGGACGGCCAGGATGTGACCTGGGCCGTGCGCTCGCCCGAGGTGGACGCCTGGGTGTCGGTGGTGGCCGCGCATCCGGGCGTGCGCCGCGCGCTGGTGGATGTGCAGCGCCGCATCGGTCAGGCGGGACGGGTGGTGATGGTGGGCCGCGACATCGGCACGGTCATCCTCCCCGACGCGGATTTGAAGATTTACCTCGATGCCTCCGCGGAGGAGCGGGCCCGGCGGCGCTATCTGGAGGCCAAAGCCCGGGGGCAGGACGCGGACTACGACGAGATCTTGGCCGCGCTGCGCGAACGGGATCGGCTGGACGCGTCGCGCGCGGTCGCGCCGCTGCGCCCGGCCGCGGACGCGGTGGTCCTCCAGACCGATGATCTGGACGCGGATCAGGTGTTCGCCAAGGTCATGGCGTTGATCCAGGCGCGCAACTCCGCGCCCTTGAGGCGTTTGCCATGAGCGCGACAGAGGCCCACTATCGGCCGGCCTGGTGGAATCTGGCCGCCCGGCGCACGCTGCGGCCCGTGTTCCGGGGCCTGTTCCGGGCGGCGTATCGGGTGCGCCTGACCGGCCTGGAGAACATCCCCTCGCGGGGGCCGTATGTGGTGGTGTACAATCATGTCTCCATCGTGGATCCGCCCTTCATTTTGTCGTTCTGGCCCACCCACCGCATCGAAACCGTGGCTGCGGTGGAAGTGTTCCAGCGCGGCAAGGGCCAAAGCCTCCTCACCTGGCTGTACGGCGCGCTGCCCATCTACCGGGGCAAGCCCGATCGGCAGCAGTTGGAGCGTTTGGTGACCGTGTTGCGCAGCGGCTGGCCCCTGCTGCTGGCCCCCGAGGGGACCCGTTCCCACACGCCGGGCATGGGCCCGGGATGGACCGGCCTGGCCTATGTGCTGGACCAGGTCGGGGAGGTGCCCGTGGTGCCCGTGGGCGTGGTGGGCAGCACCGACGCCGCGCTCCGCGCGGCCCTGCGGGGCAAGCGCCCACGGCTGGAGATGCGGGTGGGCCGGCCCTTCACCCTGCCGCCTCTGAGCGCCTGGTCCGGCCCGCGCAAGCGGGCCCGCCGCTTGAACACCGATTTGATGATGTATCGCCTGGCGGCCCTGCTGCCCCCCGAGTATCGCGGGGTCTATGCCGCGGAGCCGCCCGCGGAATTACGCCCCTACCTGGAGGAAGTCGCGTGACCGGCCGCACGCCGTATGTTCCCGAGGGCGCGCCCCTGCCCCCCAAGCCCGTGACCCAGGGCTATTGGCCCGAGCGCACCCGCTTGCCCCGTCTGACGCGCGGGCTGCGGCTGCGCCGCCGCGTGCTCCAGGCCCTGGCCCGGGGGCTGGTGCGGCTCCTGGCCCGGGTGGAGGCGCGCGGGCTGGAGCACATCCCCCGCCAGGGCCCGCTGGTGCTCACGGTCAACCACCTGGGCGACGCCGACGCGCTGGTGGTGCTGGCCCACCTGCCCTGGCAACCCGAAGTCCTGGCCGCGATGGAGTTGTACGACATTTTGCCCATCCGCTGGCTGTTGAACCTCTACGGCGCGATCTGGGTGCATCGGGGACGCCCCGACCGGCGCGCGCTGCGGGCGGCGTTGCAGGCCCTGGCCGAAGGGCGGGTGGTGGCCCTGGCGCCCGAAGGCCGCCAGAGCGTGACCCGCTCGCTGGAGGAAGGCACCGAAGGCGCGGCCTTCCTGGCGCTCAAGGCCGGCGCGCCGGTGCTGCCCGTGGCCCTCACCGGCACCGAGGACGAGCATGTCTTCGGGCACCTCAAGCGGCTGCGGCGGCCCCGGGTGAGCGTGACCTTCGGCCCGCCCTTCAGCCTCAACGACCTGCCCGCTTCAGGGCCCCGTTTCCGCGCCGCGCTGCAGGAGGGCACCGAGCGGATCATGCTGGCCATCGCCCGCCTCCTGCCCCCGCGCTATCGCGGCGTGTATCGGGAGAAGGTGGAGGAGGAGAGTGGGGAGCGGGGAGGGGTGGAGCGCGATGCATTGTGATGCTTGAGGAGTTCGTATCATGAGCCACACAACCTTCGTCAACCATTCTTCGTCGTGGCGGGAGCGCGTCATCGGCCGCTTGGGTTCGCCGGCCATGTTGTTCCGTCTTTCGTTGATGGCCGTGGTCATCGGTCTGACCACGGGCTACGGCGCGGTGATTTTCATCCGCCTGTTGAACTGGGTCCAGGATGTCGCGGTGGACCTGCGGAACCAATGGGGCGCGCTGGGACTGTTCGGCACCATGCTGGTCGGGGGGATCATCACCGGCCTCATCGTGACCTACATCGCGCAGGAGGCCAAAGGCCACGGCGTGCCCGAAGTGATGCAGGCCCTGGTGCTGAACGGGGGACGCATTCGGCCCGCGGTGGTGGTGGCCAAAGCCCTGGGCTCTGCGGTGACCATCGGCGTGGGCGGCTCCGCGGGCCGGGAAGGCCCCATCGTCCAGATCGGGGCCGCGCTGGGCTCGGTCATCGGCCAGGTCCTCAAAGTGTCCACCGAGCGGCTGAAGATTTTGGTCGCCGCGGGCGCGGCCAGCGGCATCGCGGCCACCTTCAACGCGCCCATCGCGGGGGTGCTCTTCGCGCTGGAAGTCATCCTGGGCGAGTTCGAGATGGGCAACTTCGGCATCGTGGTCATCGCCGCGGTCACGGCCAGCATCGTCAGCCACACTTACCTGGGCAGTGCGCCCGCGTTCCATGTGCCCGCCTACGGGCTCAACGCCGCGGTGGAGATCGTGTTCTACACCATTCTGGGGCTCCTCAGCGCGCTGTTGGCGGTGCTCTTCATCAAAATGCTCTACGCGCTGGAAGACCTGTTCGACAACTGGCGCTTTCCCGAATGGGCCAAGCCGGCCATCGGCATGCTGCTCACGGGCGTCGTGGGGCTGGCCTTCCCCCAGGTGCTGGGGCCGGGGCTGCACTTCATCGGCGAGGTCATCGCGGCCAATGTGCCGCTGACCGTGGGCGCGCTGCTGATTCTGGCGCTGATGAAACTGGTGGCCACCAGTTTCACCCTGGGCGCGGGCAACTCGGGCGGCGTGTTCGCGCCCGCGCTGTTCTCGGGCGCGGCCCTGGGCGGCGCGGTGGGCCTGCTGCTCCAAAAGGCCCTGCCCGGGCTGGACATCAACCCCGGCGCGTACGCGCTGGTGGGCATGGCCGCCACCTTCGCGGGCGCGGCGCGCGCGCCCATGACGGCCATCCTCATCGTGTTCGAGATGTCCAACGACTACCGCTTGATCCTGCCCCTGATGTTCGCCACGGTGGTCAGCACCTTCATCGCCCAGATTCTGCTGCCCGAGTCCATCTACACCCTCAAGTTGGCCCGCCGCGGCATCGTCCTGCGCCAGGGCCGCGAGATGGATGTCATGGAAAGCGTGACCGTGGCCGAGGCCATGGATCCGCATCCCGAAACCGTGCCCGAAGACATGCCCATCACCCTGCTGGGCAAGGCCTTTGAGGAGGCCCATGTGCACGGCTTTCCGGTGGTGGACGCGGCCGGACGCCTGGTGGGCGTGGTCTCCCTGGGCGACTACCAGCGCGCCTTGAGCCAGCCCGGGGGCGAGAAACTGCGGGTGCGCGACATCATGACCCGGGACATCGTGGTGGCCTATCCCGACGAGACATTGTGGCAGGTCATGCGCAAGATGGGCCTGCGGGATGTCAGTCGGCTGCCCGTGGTCACCCGCGACGACCCGCAGCGCCTGGTGGGCATCATCCGCCGCCGCGACATCATCTCCGCGTACAATGTGGCCCTGGCCCGCCGCGAGGAGGAGCGTCAGCGGCGGCAAATCATGGCCCGCGCCCACGACGAAGGGCTGGAGTTCGTCCAAATCGAACTGCCGCGCGACGCCTGGGCCGTGAACAAGTATGTGCGCGAACTGCACTTACCGCAGGAGTGCCTGTTGGTCTCGGTGCGCCGGGGCCGCAAAGTTTGGTTCCCCCACGGCGACACCCTGCTGCACGCGGGCGACCACCTGACCATCTACACGCACCACGGCAACGCGGAGCGGGTGCGCCGCCTGCTGCTCCACGGACCCGAGTCTCAGGAGTGAACCATGGCCGACCCTTTGGACATCCCCGCCGATGTGCCCGCGGTGGAAATGCGCGAGGTGGAAGTGCGCCTGCAGGGCCGGGTCATCCTGCAGGACATCAACCTGCGCATCGAGCAAGGCTCCTTCTGGGCGTTGCTCGGGCCCAACGGCGCGGGCAAGACCACCCTGCTGCGGGTCATCGTGGGCCTGATTCGCCCCACCCGGGGCACGGTGCGGGTGTTCGGACGCCCGCCGTGGGCCCTGGGCCCCTGGCGGCGGGCCATCGGCTATGTGCCCCAGTTCCACCATGTGGATCTGCGCTTCCCCGTGCGGGTGAAGGATGTGGTCATGATGGGGCGCTACGGCGTGCTGGGGCTGTTCCGCCGTCCCGGGCCCGAAGACTGGCAGCGGGTCGCGGAGGCCCTGGAGCGGGTGGGCATTGCGCATCTGGCGGATCGTCCCTTGCGGGCCCTGTCGGGCGGCGAGCGGCAGCGGGTCTTCCTGGCCCGCGCGCTGGTCACCCAGCCGCGGCTGCTGTTGCTGGACGAGCCCACCGCGGCCGTGGATGTGGCCGCGTCCCAAAGTCTGTATGACCTGCTGCGGCAATTGCACCGCGAGGGGATGACCGTGGTCATGGTCTCCCACGATGTGGGCGTCGTGGCCCAGTTCGTGGACAGCGTGGCCTGCCTCAACCGCCGTCTGGTGGCCCACGGACGCCCCGAAGTGGTGCTGACCGCGGACACCCTGGACGAGATGTACGGCTGCCAGGCCGTGTTCTTCCACCACATGCCCGGGGCCACGCCCCACATGGTGGTGCGCCCCGACGATGCGGAGCAGAAGCCATGAACTGGTGGGAATACGCATTCATGCAGCGGGCCCTGGTGGGCGGCGTGATGGTGGGCGTGCTCACCGCGGTCATCGGCGTGTTCGTGGTGTTGCGGGGCATGTCCTTCATGGGCACGGGCATCGCGCACGCCTCCTTCGGCGGCGTCGCCTTGGGCCTGCTGGTAGGCATCGATCCCGTGCTGGCCGCGCTGGCCTTTTGTCTGGCCGTGGCCTGGGGCATCGGCGCGGTCACCCGCCGCGGCGCGCTCAAGGAGGACACGGCCATCGGCATCTTCTTCGCCGCGACCATGGCCCTGGGCGCGCTGCTCATGGGCCTGCGTCAGGGCTACAATGTGGACCTGTTCGCCTACTTGTTCGGCAGCGTGCTGGCCATCTCCACGGGGGATTTGTATTGGATTTTGGGCGTGGGCGCGCTGGTGCTGCTCACCGTGTACCTGCTCTACAAGGAATTCGTGTTCATCGCCTTCGACCCCGAGGGCGCGCGCGTGGCCGGCCTGCCCGAACCCGCGCTGTACTACCTGCTGCTGACCCTCATCGCGGTCACCGTGGTGGTGGCGCTGAAGGTGGTGGGCATCGTGCTGGTCTCCGCGCTGCTGGTCACCCCCGCGGCCGCGGCGTACCGCCTGAGCGAGACCGTGGGCGAGATGATCGCCTGGGCCGTGGCGCTGAGCGTGACCAGCGTGGTGGTCGGGCTGCTCCTGGCCTACGGCCTGAACACGGCCTCGGGCGCCACTATCGTGCTCACGGCCACCGCGTTCTTCGGCCTGACCCTGCTCTGGGGGCGCAAGGACTGAGCCCGCCGCCGGATCTCCAGGAGGAGTTATGCAGCGTCCAAGGCTGTGGAGCATAGTGGTCGCGGGGCTGGTGCCCGTGGTACTGGTGCTGGCCGCGGTGCGCATCTTGCTCGCGCCCTGGTTCGTGCGCCTGGAGTATCAGCGGCCCGGCTTTCCGCCCGATCCGTACGGTTTCAGCACGGCCGAACGCCTCCATTGGGCCGAACA
>JAADEN010000231.1 GCA_013153375.1 Chloroflexota bacterium
CCCGTGGACGGCGGCCGTCTGGACGGCGAGGCCCGCCTGTACCGCCTGCCCGGCGCGCGGGGGACGGTGGGCTTCATCTCCACCATCAGCCAGCCGTTCTGCGCGTCGTGCACCCGGGTGCGCCTGACCGCGGACGGCCACCTGCGGCTGTGCCTGCTGCGGGAGCGGGAGGTGGACTTGCTCACGCCTTTGCGGGCCGGCGCCTCGCGCGAGGACTTGCGCCGTCTGGTGGTGGACGCGCTGTGGGCCAAGCCCTGGGGGCACGGCCTGGCCCAGGGGGAGATTCCCCTCAACCGCACCATGAGCCAGATTGGGGGTTGACGCGGCTCACACGCGCCAGTCCAGGCGCAGATCTTCGTCCACCCGAGAACGATATTGCAGGGCCTCGGCCAGGTGGTGCACCTGCACCTGGGCCGCGCCTTCCAGATCCGCGATGGTGCGGGCCACCTTGAGCACCCGATGGTAGGCCCGCGCGGAGAGCCCCATCTGCTGCATCGCGTTGCGCATCAGGGCCTCGCCGGCCGCGTCCAGAGTCACGAAGCGCCGCAGTTCGCCCGGCCCCATGTCCGCGTTGCTGTGCAGGCCCGTACCGCGCAGGCGTTCGCGCTGGCGCTGCCGCGCGGCCTCGACCCGCCGTTGCACCTGAGCCGAGGGCTCCCCGCGGCGGCGGTCGGCCAGTTTGTCGTACTCCACCCGCGGCACTTCCAGATGCAGGTCAATGCGGTCCAGCAGCGGGCCCGAGATGCGTCGCCGATAGCGGGCGATGGCCCCGGCCGAGCAGGTGCAGGCCCGCACCGGATCGCCGTAATATCCGCACGGGCAGGGATTCATCGCGGCCACCAGCATGAAGTTGGCCGGAAAGGTGACCGAACCCTGGGCCCGGCTGATGGTGACCACTTTGTCCTCCAGGGGCTGGCGCAGCACTTCCAGCACCCGGGGGCTGAATTCGGGCAGTTCGTCCAAAAAGAGCACCCCGCGATGGGCCAGGGAGATCTCGCCCGGGTGGGGCCAGTTGCCGCCGCCCACCAGACCCGCGTGGGAGATGGTGTGGTGCGGCGCGCGGAAGGGCCGTTGGGTGATGAGGGGTTGATCGGGCGGCAGTTGGTCGGCCACGGAGTAGATGCGGGTGACTTCCAGGGCCTCGTCCACGGTCATGCGGGGCAGGATGCCCGGCAGCGCGCGGGCCAGCAAGGTCTTGCCCGCGCCCGGCGGGCCCACCATGAGCAGGTTGTGCCCGCCCGCGGCCGCGATTTCCAGGGCCCGCTTGGCGTGCTCCTGGCCGCGGATGTCCGCGAAGTCGGTCAGACCCCGGGCCGGAGGCAGGTCCGCGATGGGCGTGTGGGGCGTGGGGCGCAAAGGCTGCGCGCCGCGCAGGTGGGCCACCAGTTGGGCCACATTCTCCACGCCGTACACTTCCAGGTCGGGGATGAGTGCGGCCTGGGCCGCGTCCTCCGCGGGGACGAACACCCGTTTGAGGCCGTGGGCCCGGGCGCTGGCCGCGATGGCCAGCACGCCCCGCACATGACGCACCCGGCCGTCCAGGGCCAGTTCCCCCACCACCAGCGCGTCGGCCAGGCCGTCGCCCGGCACCTGGTCGGTGAGCAGCAGCACGCCCAGCGCGATGGGCAGGTCATACACCGGCCCGGCCTTGCGCACCGCAGCCGGGGCCAGGTTGACCACGATGCGGCGGCGGGGCACCACCAGGCCGCTGTTGCGCAGCGCGGCCTGCACCCGCTCGCGGCTCTCTTGCACCGCGGTGTCGGGCAGGCCGACGATGGTGATGCCCGGCAGGCCCCGGCCGTAGTCCACCTCCACCTCGACCAGCACGCCGTCCAGGCCCACCAGGGCACACGCGTTCACCCGGGCCAGCATGGGCCTCCTCCTCTCCGTGGGGGATTCACTCCGTCGAGGCCGGGGGCGTCTTCTCCAAACGCAAGCGATCGATGCGCAGCCCGTCCATGCGCTCCACGGTCAGTCGCACGCCGTTCCAGGTCACCTGGTCGCCCTCCTTGGGGATGCGTCCCAGGCGGCCCAGCACGAACCCGGCCACGGTGTCGTAATGCGGATCGTGCAGGTCCGTGCCCAGGGCCTCGTTGACATCGTCCATCAAGGCCATGCCGTCCACCAGCCAGGAGCCGTCGGGCTGGGGCACCACATCGGGCGCGTCGCGGTCGAAGGGATCGCCCACCTCGCCCACCAGTTCTTCCAGCACATCTTCCAGGGTGACCAGGCCCGCGGTGCCGCCGTATTCGTCCACCACGATGGCGATGTGCTGCCGCTTTTCGCGAAACAGGCGCAGCAGTTCGCGGATGGGCAGACTCTCGGGCACGAACAGGGCTTCGTCCGCGACCTCCCGGGCCGGCGTGCCGTTGATCTTGCCCTCGGCCAGACGGGGCAAGATGGATTTCAAGTACACGATGCCCACGATGTGATCCAGATCCCCTTCGTAGAGGGGGATTTTGGTCACCCCGTGCTTGGCCGCCAGGCGCACCACCTCGGCCAGAGGCGCGTCCGCGGGCGCGGCGATGATGTCGGTGCGGGGCACCATGACCTGCCGCACGAGCACTTGCGAGAAGTCCAGCACCGCGTGGATGATCTCGCCTTCCTCCTCGGGCAGGACGCCTTCGGCCTCGGACTCGCGCACCAGCAGTTTGAGTTCCTCGACGCTCAGGCTGGAATGGGCTTGGGCCTCGAGGCCGAAAAGAGCCAGGATGGCCCGGGTGATCCAGTCCAGCAGGTCAATGAACCATTTGAAGGTGACGATGAAGATTTGCATGATGGGCGCGAAGGCCGCGGCCGTGGCTTCGGGGTTGCGCAGCGCGGCCACTTTGGGCACCTGCTCGCCCAGGACCACATGCAGGGTGGTGACGATGACCAGGGAGAGCACCAGGGGCAGGGCCGGCATGATGGTTTGCAAGAAGCCGAGCCACTCCGGCGGCTGGGCGTCGCCCAGCGCGTGGTGCAGCAAGGCCTCGAAGGTGCTTTCGCCCACCGCGCCCAGGGCCAGGCTGACGATGGTGATGCCCAGTTGGGCCGCGGCCACCAGGCGGTCGCGGCCTTGCGGGTTTTCGATCCACGAAAGGACGATTTGGGCCCCGCGGTGCCCTTTTTCGGCCAGGGCCATCAGGCGGGGCTTGCGGCTGACCACGGCCGCGAATTCCATGGTCACGAAGAAGGCGTTGAGCGCGATCAGCAGCGCGATGAGCAAAAAGTCGAAAAGCAAGGTCATGGATGCTGTCGGAACCTCCCTTGAGATGAGGCTCTATTTTAGCGCAAAACCGCCACGGCCGCGTAGCCGACCACCGCGTCGTAGTCGCCCGTGACATCGCCCGAGGTGGCGTAGTGCAGCAACTGGGCGCGGGTCGCGCCCCAGGCGCGGGTGGCCCACAGCATGGTGGCGATGGCCGCGCGGCCGCACGCCTGGCCCACGCCTTCCTCCTCGGCCAGCAGCACGGCCAGCGGGTCCAGAGCCAGGATGCGGCGCAGCATCTCCTGATCCAGGCGCTGGGCCACGGG
Organism: Chloroflexota bacterium; assembly: GCA_013153375.1. Classification (GTDB taxonomy): domain Bacteria; phylum Chloroflexota; class Anaerolineae; order Anaerolineales; family DRMV01; genus JAADEN01. The sequence goes on from JAADEN010000231.1 coordinate 3,517, forward strand.
CTGCGGGAAGTAGTGCGAGAGGTCGCTGCTGGCGACGATGAGATCTTGGGCCGGATCCAGCAGTTGGGCCAGAGCCTGCCCCACGATTTCCAACTCCCGGGGGTCCACGGTGCGAAACATCAGGGGGAGGAGTTGGAACTCCGCGGCCAGCGCGCGCTGCAAGAAGATGAGTTCCATCTCCAGCGAGTGCTCGGGATCGCGGGCCACGGGCGTGAGGCCGTAGCCCAGGTGGGCCCGCAGCGTGGCATCCAGAACTTGCAGGGCCTCGCTCGCCACGGGCACCAGCCCCAGCGGCGTGGCGTAGGCCTGATGCGCGGTGGTGAGGATGGGCGCGGGGTGGACATGGTGCATGGGGCCCAGCACCGCGACATAGCGATAGGTGCGGCCCTGGACCGCGGCGAACGCGGTGCCGGCCACGGGGCCCGAATAGCGGATGCCCGCGTGGGGCGCGACCAGGCCGAGTATCTCGCCGGACAGCGGAGGCAGCCGGGCCGCGCCTTCGGCCAGCAGGCGGTCCACCAGCGCGGCCAGGGCCTGGGGGTCTGCCGGATACCATTGGCCGCTCAGCGGCGATGGGCGTACAGTGGGTAGGGCCTGAAACATGGCCTCCTTCCTTTGGGTGGGATAAGGCGAATCATGCCCCCGCGGCGTCCTTAGGGGGCGACGGTCACCAACAATTCGTAGGATGTGCAGCGCGTCGTGGTATCGATGCAGACATCCACCGTGCCCTGGTAGAGGCCCGGTTGGTGGCCCTGCATGACCAGACGCACGGGCAGCGTTTCGCGCGGACCGATGGGATGCTCGAAGTAGATCGAAGTGAAAAACAAGTTGGGGACGATTTTCTGGGCCCGCGGCTCCACCTTGAAAATCCGCAAGCCGTCGAGCAGACCCGAGTAGATGTCGATGCTGTTCAGGGTGCGAGGCCGATCGGCCAGGTTTTGGATGCTGATGTCGATGCTGAAGGTCTCGCCCACGGTGACTTGCTCGGGATAGCGGACGCTCATACGAATCTCGGAGGGAGGACGGCTGGCCAGGACGACACTCACAAAGCCCGTGCCCAAGCACAGCGCGCACGACCCCAGTAACAACACGCCCCCGATGAGCGCAATCCACAACCAGCGTTTGTTCATGCCATCCTCCAGGGTGGAAGTCGGGCGGTCTCATTAAATTGTAGCAAGTTTTGAGGCTCACCGCGCGGGCGATTAGGAAGTCGTTGTCCGCGACGCCTGCGCCTGGGCCCACAACTCCCGTGCCGCGGCCCGATTGGCCGGCGTATCGCCCCCCAGCATGGCGGCCAGTTCTGCGATGCGGGCCTCCTCGTCGGTGAGCGCGCGCACCTGGGTGCGGGTGCGCTGGCCCTGCACCACCTTTTCCACCCGCAAGTGCTGGTCGCCGAACGCGGCCAACTGGGGCAGATGCGTCACGCACAGCACCTGATGATGGCGGGCCAGGCCCCACAGCATCTCGCCCACCACCGCGCCCACCCGGCCGCCGATGCCCTGGTCGATCTCGTCGAAGATCAGCGTGGGCACGGGATCGGCCTGGGCCAGCGCGGCTTTGAGGGCCAGCATGAGCCGGGAGGTCTCGCCGCCCGACGCGATTTTGGCCAGGGGCTTGAAGCCCTCGCCCGGGTTGGGCGCGATGAGGAATTCGACCCGATCCACGCCCGTGGCGTCGTAGGCCACGGTTTCGCCGCTGGGCAGGGGCAGGCCCTCGGGATCGGGCCGGGTGGTGAGCGCGACCTGGAAGCGGGCCGCGGCCATGTGCAGCCGTTGCAGCCCGGCCTCGACCTGCTTGGCCAGGCGCTCCGCGGCCGCGCGGCGGGCCTGGGACAGTTCCCATGCCTTTTGCCCGGCCTCACGGCGCAGCGCGTCGCGGCGGGCCTCCAGTTCCGCGATGCGGTCGCCCGCGGATTCGATGGCCTCCAGTTCGGCCTGGGCCCGTTGCGCGAAGGCCAGCACATCCTCCAGGGTGGGGCCGTACTTGCGCTTGAGGTCGTCGAGCAGGGCCAGGCGGCTTTCCACTTCGTCCAGGCGGCGGGGGTTGAACTCCAGCGTCTCCGCGTAGTCCCGCAGCGTGCGGGCCACTTCGCCCAGGCCCTCCAGGTGCGCCTGGGCCGTGCGGGCCAGTTCGGTTTGCGACCCGTCCACTTCGGCCAGGCGCTCCAGCGCGTCCACCACCTGCCCCAGCGCGTCGGTGACCGCGGGCGCGTCGGGCAGCCCTTCGTCCAGTAACAACAGGGCCTGGCGGGTGAGGGAGGCCAGTTGCTCCGCGTGGGCCAGGCGGGTGCGCTCGGCCCGCAGAGCCTCTTCCTCCGCGGGATCGAGATTGGCGGCCGTGATCTCGTCGATTTGATAGCGCAGGATGTCGGCCTTGCGGGCCGCGTCCCGCTCTAAGGCCCGCAGGCGCTCCAGTTCGGCCTCGGTGGCGCGCAGTTGCTGGTACACGCGGCGGTAGGCTTCCAACAGGGGCTCGGCCCGCGCGAAGCGGTCCAGCAGGGCCCGATGAGCCTTGGCGCGGCGCAGCGACAGGTGCTCGGCCTGGCCGTGGATGTCCACCAGCGCGCCGCCGATCTGGCGCAGCAGGCTGACGCTCACGCTGCGGCCGTTGATGCGGGCGATGTGGCGGCCCTGGCGGCGCACCTCCCGGGCCAGGATGACCTGATCCGCGGCCTCGTCGTCCAGCAGGTCTTCGGCCTGCAGCCAGGTGCGCACCTGCTGGCCCGCGGGGCCGGTGAGGGTGAAGATGCCCTCTACATAGGCCCGCTCCGCGCCCTCGCGGATGAGCAGGGTATCGGCCCGCGCGCCCAGCAGCAGTTGCACCGCGTCGAGCAAGATGGACTTGCCCGCGCCGGTCTCGCCGGTGAGCACCACCAGGCCGGGGCCCAGGGTCAGATGCACCTCTTCGATGATGGCCAGATTCTGAACGCGCAGTTCGGTGAGCATGGGGCGCCTCGCCAATTAGGAGTTGTGAGATGCGAGACACGCGCGAACGAAAGCCGCGGATTGGGGGACGTCCGGCAGCCATTCATAAATGCGCGCAATCGGCCGAAGCGGTGCCATGATTTCCGGTGCAGGTCGGTAGTAAAACCAGAAGTCCTGCACCATATCTTCCAAAAGATTGATGGCGAACAAGGCGAAACGCGTTTCGTCACACGGACTGTGCTGAGGCGACGACAGAAAGGAGCCATCCGAGCGCCTGTGCTCCAAAACAAACGCGCGCACGGTTTTCAGGCCTTTGAGAAAAGCCTGTTGCTCGTTGGGCCGCAATTCTCCCACAGGGATGCGCCCATACAGAGCATCCAAAATATAAGCCACTTGCGCAGCCTGTTCCAGGTTGGTCAGTGTCGCGGCATAGGA
>JAADEN010000092.1 GCA_013153375.1 Chloroflexota bacterium
GGTTTTCGCGTGGCCGGGGGTAAGGTCTTTCCCTTATAGGCAGTATGCCGCCGCGATGCTATGATGAGAGCAGGATAAGATTGTGCAGATTTTCACTTTTGCAGATAGGTACGGTGGAACTCAAAGTGCTCATCGCGTGCGGCTCGGAAGAAGTGGGTCGGGAACTGACGCGTCAAATCGCGGCGTGTGAGGGGGTGCGCATCGTGGGTTGGACCTATACCGACGACGAGACGGTACAGGCCACCGCGGCGCTCCTCCCCGACTTGCTGGTGTTCCATGTGCCCAGCCGAGGGTATCCCCAGGGCGCGTTGTTTCGGCGGCTGCGGGCCGCGCAGCCGCAGTTGCGCACCCTGGCCGTGGGTTGCGAGCCGCACGAAGTGGGCGCTTACTTCCTGGAACTGGCCCCGCTGGGCCTGAGCGGTTGCGTGTGCCGCGGCGGAGAGCAGGAATTGCGCGAGGCCCTTTGCGTGTTGGGGCACGGCGGCTCGCTGTATCTCTGTCCGCGCGCCAGTCAGGCCATCGTGGAAGCGTATCGCCGTCAAAGTCGTCGCTGGAGTCGAGAGCGCGTATGAACATGCTACGCTTTGTCGCTTTGCTGTCGCGTGGGCCGTCTTTGCGGCGGCCGTTGAGCCGCGGACCGCGGTTCGGCCTGGGATTGGCCCTGGCTTTGGCCGCCCTGGGCCTGGTGTTGGGCGTCCTGGCCGCGCCGGGCTGGGCCGCGGGCATCCAGGCGCCGGGGCCCGAACCCACGCCCGGGCCCACCTCGGAGGAGTCCCCCGACGCCAATTGCCGCATGTGCCACACCAACCACAATTTTCGCGGCCGGTTTCGGAACGGCGAGGTCATCAGTTTGTATGTGGATGTGGGGGTTTTCGACAATTCGGTGCACGGCCCCGCGGGGCTGGAGTGCATCGCCTGCCATCCCGACACGGAGCGTTACCCGCACCAGCCCAGCAACCCGCAAATTGATTGCACCACCTGCCATCTGACCGAGGACGGCCAGGTGGGGGCCGTGGTGCGGCGGGATGTGGAACTCACCGTGGATTTGCCTTACGAGAGCCATCGGGAGATGACGCTGGCCATCAACGAGTCCTGCGCCACCTGCCACGAGGAGGCCCAAAAAGAGGCGGTGGACAGCATGCATGTGCGGGTCATGGAGAGCGGCAACCACTACGCGCCCGTGTGCGCGGATTGCCACGGCAGTCACGACATCACGGTGCCCGGTCGGCCGCGCGTCCAGGTGACCCGCATCTGCGGCCGCTGCCACAAGGCCGTGTATTCCACTTATCGCACCAGCGTGCACGGGTCGGTGCTGGACGACGAGCCCGACAACACCGATGTGCCCACCTGTGTGGACTGCCACGGCGTGCACAGCGTGCGCGGGCCGCGTTCGGTCGGTTTCCACAACGACACCATCGCCATTTGCGGCGAATGCCACGCGGATCCCGAGCGCATGAGCAAGTACGGCGTGGCCACGAATGTGTACCGCACTTATCTGGAGGACTTCCACGGGCGTTCGGTGAACCTGGCCCGGCTGGCCCGCACCGGCAAGGTGAGCCCCGAGGCGACCTGTGTGAACTGCCACGGCACGCACAACATCCAGCCGCCCGAGGATCCGCGCTCCACCGTCGCGGGGCCAAACCTGCTGCGGGCCTGCCAGCACTGTCATCCCGGCGCGAGCGAGCGTTTTCCCGACGCGTGGATGCGGCATCGGGAGCCGACCTGGGAGGAAGCGCCCATCATCGCGGCCATCAACATGCTGTACGGCTATGTGCTGGTGCCCGGCGTCATCGGCGGTTTTCTGCTGTACATCGGCCTGGACGCGCGCAAACGGTGGCAGGAGAAGCGGGAGCGCATCCGCCGGGCCATCCACGAAGCCGAGAAGGAGATCGAAGCCGAGTTAGGAGCCGACTATGACCTCTTCGAAGACGAATAAGCGTCGTCCCCGGTTGCGCCGCCTGCGGGGCCGGATGGCCTCGGCCGAGGCCGAGCCGGTGGATCGGTTGGCCATCAAGCGGCGCTTGCTGTTGCAACGGCTGCGGGAAGCCGAGGCCCTGGCCGCGCGCATGAAGGTGCTGCCCGACGGGCGGCGGATCTTCCTGCGTTTCGACCTGGTCACCCGGATCCAGCATTTCATTCTCTTGACCTCCTTCTCCACCCTGGCCGTGACCGGGCTGCTGCAACACTTCAGCACCCATCTGTGGGTGGCGCGGGTGGTCAACCTGCTGGGCGGCGCGCAGGCGCTGCGCATCGTCCACCATGTCGCGGCCGCGCTGCTCATCGCGGTCTCCCTCTACCATGTGTGGCAGATCCTGGAGACCTGGTTCGTGCGCCGCGAGCGCGGCGCGATGTGGCCCCGCTGGGACGACTTCAAGAACCTCTGGTACACGGTGAAGTACAACCTGGGGCTGGCTCCGCACCGCCCGTTGCACGACCGCTTTGCCATTGAGGAAAAGTTGGAATATTGGGCCCTGCTGTGGGGGCAGACTTTGATGATGGTCACCGGCCTCATCATGTGGTTCCCCGTGCTGGTGACCAAAGTGTTGCCCGGCCGGGCCATTCCCATCTCGCGGGCCCTGCACAGTTGGGAGGCCGTGCTGGCCACCCTGGCCATCGTGACCTGGCACCTCTACCATGTCATGATCAAGACCCGCAACTGGAGCATGTTCACCGGCTATCTGACCGAGGAGGAAATGCTGGAGGAGCATCCTCTGGAATACGAACGCATCCTCGCGGCCTACGAAGTCGCCCAGCGCCTGCGGCGGGAGTTGGCCTTGTTGGACGCGGCCCGGCGCCGCGGCCGACAGGCGCCCGAGATGCAGGCCAAAGCCGCGGCTTCGGGGTAGGGCCGCGTCCTCCGGCGAGGCAATGTCATGACGCGTTTTTCGCTTCGGAACTGGCCCTCTTGGGCGACGACCCGCAACCTGACGCGCGCCATTTGGATCACGGGCGGGCTGCTCGTCGTGGTCAGCCTGGCCTTCGCGGCCTACTACTACCGGGATCGCTTCTACGCGCAGGCGCCCCTTTCGCCCGCGGAGCGCGCCCTGCGCGAGGCCGAGCAGGCCGTGCGCGAGAATCCCTCGGACCCCGATTTGCGGGTGCACCTGGCCGCGCTCTACTACGAGAACCACCTGTACGACCGGGCCTTTGAGGCCGCCTCGCAGGTGCTGAAGGCCTACCCCAACCATGAGGCCGCGTTGTTGCTGGCTGGCATGGCCGCGGTCCAGCAGCACCGCCTCGAGGAAGCCATCCCCTTGTTGGAGCGCTTCATCGCGCTGCGCAAGGACCGCCCGGGAGCCAACGCGGATTTGCAACTCGAGATGGCCTACTACTTCGTGGGCCTGGGATATGTCACTTTGGGCCAGAGCGACAAGGCCATCGAGGCCCTCCAGGCCGCGCTGCGCATTTCGCCCACCGACGCGGACGCGCTTTATCAACTGGGCGTCGCGTACCAAAGCCAGGGGCAGTGCGAAAAGGCCCTCGCGGCTTTCGAGCAGGCCGTGCGTCTGGTGCCCGACTTTGTGGACGCCTACCAGGGCCTGGCCCAGTGCTACGGCGCTCTGGGTCAGGAGGACCGGCGGCTGTACGCCGAAGGCATGGTGGCTTTTGGGGAAAAACGATACCGCACGGCCCGCGCCAAGTTGGAGCAGGCGGTCGAGCGTTTGCCCGATTACGCGCCCGCGTGGCTGGGCCTGGGCCTGGTGTACGAGAAACTGGGCGATCTGGAGGCCGCGCAGCAAGCCCTGGCGCGGGCTCTGGAACTCGCGCCCCACGACCTGGCCATTGAACACGCTTATGGCCGCGTGCAAGCCGCGCGGCAAGCCACTCCCGTGCAGGAGGCGCAACCGTGACCTCGGAAGATCCGCGCTCTTTGTCGCCCACGCCCGAAACCGATCCGCGCGCGTCCGAGGCGCCGGAGCCGACCGCGCCCGCGGCCCCGCCCCCCGCGGAGCCCTTCCTCCGCGTCGAAGGGGTGGGCCCGCAAGCGCCGGCGCCGGAGGTCCTGTCCTTCGCCGTGCCGGACCTCTCGGCCCTGGCCGAGCCTCCGGCCGACGAGACCCGCCGGCGCAAGTTGCTGGCCGTGCTGGCCGTGTTGCTGGTGGCGCTGTGCGGCGTGGTTTATCTGTTCGTGCGCTATCTCAACCGGCCCGAGCCGCTGCCCGAACTCTTGCCCGTGCCTGTGGAGGTCAACTACCCGCCCCACTTCGTCTTCGCGTTCTACGATGTCAACGCGCCCCTGGGCGTGGCCTTGTCGCCCGACGGCAAGCGGGTCTATGTGACCGAAAGCGAGGGCGACCGCCTCATCAAGATGTTCGACACCCAGGGGAACCTGATTCGGGCCTTCGCGCCGCCGCGCACCACCGCGGCCGAGCGCGCGCCCGTGTACATCGCGGTGGATGCCCGGGGGCGGGTCTTCGTCTCCGACCGTTTGCAGCACGCCATCTTCGTCTTCGACGCGGAGGGCAATTATCTGGACGCCATCCTGGGGCCCGACTTGACCCTGAGCGAGTACATCGCCAAGCACACGGGGCAGACGCCCGACCCCGGCGCGTTCGCCTATGACATCTTCGAGCCCGAGGTGCACTATCGCACGCCCGACGGCGACGAGCGCACCCTGCCGCGTCCCGATGCGCCCACCTGGGCCCCGCTGGGGGTGTCCTTCGACCCGAGCGGCCGCCTGATCGTCACCGATGTGGCCCGCGAGCAGCATCGGGTGCTGGTCTTTCCGGCCGAGGTCATCGCGGCCGACGACTGGACGGATTTCGAGCCCGAGGTGTTCGCCTTCGGCGCGTTCGGCGAGGGCGAAGGGCAGTTCCAGTTCCCCAACAAGGCCGTGGTGGACGCCCTGGGACGCTTCATCGTCTCGGACGGCAACAACGGCCGGCTCTCGGTGTGGAGCCCCGAGGGGGAGTGGCTGTTCGTCACCGGCACGGGCGGCGGTGGCGCGGGCCTGAACCTGCCCCGGGGCCTGGCGCTGGACGAGCGCCAGCGCCTGCATGTGGTGGACGCGGTGGGCCAGGTGGTGCGGGTGTACGACTTCGCATCCGAGGAGCCCGCCTTCCTCTTCACTTTCGGCACCATGGGCTCGTTGAAGGGCCAGTTCAACTATCCCAACGACATCGCGATCGACGCGACCGGGCGCTTGTACATCACCGATCGCGCCAATGACCGGGTGCAAGTGTGGTCCTACTGAACCCTTTTCGAGGAGGTGACTATGGCGTGTGGCGTGTAATTTGGCTTTTGGTCCTCGCGGCGTTCTCGCACCAATGGGAGGTTTGCCCTCGATGATCCAATCCCTTGAAAGGAGAGTGCAGCCATGAGATGGATTCGCTGGATGGTTCCGCTGCTGGTGGTCGGCTTGTTGGTGTCGCTGGCCGGCATGGCCTATGCCAACGGTGGGCCCCACGGCGGCTATACCCCGACCACCGACGCGTGCGCGGGGTGCCACCGGGCCCACACCGCGCAGGGACCCAACTTGCTGACCGCGGCCAGCACTTATGAACTGTGCATGTCGTGCCACGGCGCTTCGGCCACGGGCGCGGACACCAATGTCGCGGATGGTGTGTACACCGACCGGCAGGGCGGCGGCGAGGGTACGGTCAACGCGCCGCTGCTGGGTGGCGGCTTCGTCAACTATCAGAGCGCGACCGTCACCTCCATCCACGATGTGGACGGCACCCAGAGCGCGGCGTGGGGCTTCGGCGTGGCGCGCGGCTCTACGGCCAACCTGCCCGGTCCGCTGACCTGCGGCTCGTGCCACGATCCCCACGGCTCCAACAACTACCGCATCATCCGCGAGGAGATCGCCGGCACCACCGTCACGGTGGACCAGGTGGACGAAAGCGCCAAGGACTACACCGTGGAGCAGTGGCCGGACAATGTGACCAACGCCTGCGTCGCCTGCCACGGCGCGTACCATGTGACCCGCGCCAACAGCGGAGAGGACAACTCCGATGACGGCAGCGGCAACGCGGACTACGGCGGCGACATCAGCACCTACGCGCACCGGGTGGACATGTCCTACCAGTACGGCAGCAACGCGGACCCCGAGACCACGGGCTACGGCGGCTACACCCTGCCGCTGACCGCGTCCAAGTATGTGGCCTGCCAGACCTGCCACCTGCCTCACGGCACGGCCGCGACCATGACCACCCTGGCCACCGGACCCAACACCGGCGACAGCGCGCTGTTGCGGCTGGACAACCGGGGCGTGTGCGAGGTGTGCCATCAGAAGTAGGGACCTGGCCTTGGGGCCAAGGCCCCGAACGACGGCGTCTTCCCGCTCGCCCAGAGCGGGAAGACGCCTCAGGAGGAGCGCCATGAGCATTCGATGGCGTTGGATCGTAATCGCCGGGCTGGTCCTGGCCGTGAGCCTGCCCCTGAGCCGCCCGGCTCGGGCCGACAACGGGCCGCACGGCAACTACACCCCGACCACCGACGCGTGCGCGGGGTGCCACCGGGCCCACACCGCGGTCGGCTCCGATCTGGTGGTGGCGGCTTCCAGCACCGCGCTGTGCCTGACCTGCCACGGCACTTCGGGCACGGGCGCGGACACCGATGTCATCAACGGCGTGTATCTTCAGCGCGACGACCTGGACGAATCGCCCCCCGAGGGCGTGGTCAATCGCGGCCTCAAGGCCGGCGGCTTTGGGTATGCCCGCATGGACACCACCTGGACGGGCGACGCCTCGCCGCGGGCGGTCACCTCGTCGCACCTGATGGACGGCAGCACCGGCATCGTCTGGGGAAGCGGCGCCATCAACTCGGGGCCGGGCGAGGCCATCGCGCTGGCCTGCACCTCGTGCCACGATCCCCACGGCGGCGCGGGCGGCGGCGGAAGCGCGACCTACCGCATCTTGCGGCCCACGCC
>JAADEN010000198.1 GCA_013153375.1 Chloroflexota bacterium
CCATCACCGTGCGCAAGGTCGGATCGGCCTGTTTCAGTTGGTCGTAGGGCACGACCAGCACCCGCGGCTCGGCGCGCAGACGGGCGAAGGGCGTGCCCTCGGTGGCGGGCAGGCCGAAGGGCTGCCATTCCGCGCCCGGCGCGTCCGCGGAGCGGGACGCCGCGGCCACCAGACGCACGACTTCGCGCACGGGGTCGTAGATCAAGATGCCGCCGTGCATGGCGTCGAACACGGTGCGCAAACGCACGATGGCCTCGCGCACCAGGGTCTGGAAGTCGGTGTAGCGGGAGATGGCCACGGTGAAGTCGTACAGAAGTTGCAGTTGGGCCGAGCGACGCTGCACCTGTTCCAGCAGGCGCAGGTTGGAGAGCAAACTGCCCACGGCCGCGGCCGCGGTGTGCACCAGGCCCCAGAAGTCTTCGCTATACGCATTGGCCCGAGCGTGCCGAAAAGCCACGACGCCCAAAGGCTCATCGCCGTACACGATGGGCACCACCAGCACGGCCGAACGGGCCTGCATGTGTTGGTCGCGCCAATGCAGGGTGTTGAACCACAGCGCGCCTTGATTGAGGAAGGCCCACACGACGGGATGCTCGGTATCGTCCAAGCGCACGGCCTCGGGCCAAGTCTCCCGCATCTCGGGATCGTGCCGTTCGGCTACGCGCACCAAGCGGTAAGGATCCTCTTCGTCCGACAAGTAGAACGCGACGGCCTGGGGATGCTCCAATTCGTACAGGGCCTGGACGACCACATCCAGCGCCTCTTGCACCGACGCGGCCGCGGTGGCCTGCGCCAGGGCGGCCTGCAAACGCTGCTGCTCGCCCAGCAGCACCCGCAGCCGGGCCACCAGGCGCGCGTTGAGCAAGGCCACGCCCAAGGAGTCCACCAGGAGGCGCAAGACGGTAATGTCGGCCTCCAAAAAGGCCCGCGGCCGTTCGGCGTGCAGGTCCAACACGCCGAACAGTTGCTCGCCCAACAAGATGGGCAGGACCAGGCGCGAGCCGCCCGGCGGCACGGGCGCGCTGTCGGCGTACGCTTGCATGGCCTCGGGCGTGTTGAGGAGCACGGGCTCCCGACGGCGCGCGGCGACGGCCAAAGGATCCTCGGACCGCAAACTCACCTGATGGGCCTTGGGAGTGAGCAGCGCCTCCGCCTGATCGCCGGCCGCGGCGTGGGCTTCCAGTTGCAGTTGGTTGGCCTGATAGACATACAAGACCGCCCGCCCCAGGGGGAAACGCTCCAGCAGGGCCCGCACGAACTCGCGCAACAAGGTCTCTTCGTCCCAGGTGCGCAAGGTGCGGCCCAGTTCCACCGCGGCTTGCAGCCACGCGGTGCGCCGCTGGGCCACATAGAACAAGCGGGCGCTTTCCAGGGCCAGGCCCAGGCGGTCGGCCAGGTCGCGCAACATCTGGCGCTCGGCTTCGTTCCAGGGTTCGGCGCGGCGCAAGTGCAGCACCGCGATGGGTTGTTCGCGCACCGCGATGGGCAATCGCAGTTCGTGCAAATCGGGCTCGCTGGCCGGCACCGTGGCCTGGGCCGTGGGCGGCAGGGCTTCGAACTCGCCCCGCGCGGTGCGATGGAAGACCTGGGCCGGAGCGACGCGCAGGAATTCCTCCCACCCGCGGCGGGACAGTTGCCGCTGCACCCAATGCAGTTCGTCCAGGGCGCGTTCCATGCGCTGGAGCAAGAACGCGTTGTCCAACGCGACGGCCAGTTGGTCCGCGACGACGCGCAGGGTGGTCACATCCTCAGGCGTGAAGGCGTTGGGCTGGGTGCTTTGAATGTCCAGGACGCCCAGGATGCGGCCGCCCACCCGCAACGGCAGGGCCATTTCGGAGCGGGTCAACGCGAGTTCGGGAGGCCGCACATAGTGCGGGTCCTCCTCGACATCCAGCACGATGCGCGGGTTGCCCGTGCGGGCGACGAAGCCGACGACGCCCTCCTGGCCGACGCGCAGCCGGTGATGGCGCTCCAAGAGGCGTTGGCCGCCCTCGCTGCTGGCGGCGCGCAACTCCATCCACTCGCCCGTCTCGTCGAGCAGGAAGATGCCCACATGGTAGAAGCCGAAACGCTCGGCGATCAGGCGGGCGGTGCGCTCCAAAAGGAGGTCCGGCGAGCGCAACGAGGTGAGCAGGCGGGCCACATCGGCCGCGGCCTGAATCTGGGCCACCCGGCGCTGCAACGCGTAGGTGCGCTCGGCCACCCGCTGCTCCAGGGTGAGTTGTGAGGCCTGCACCCGCTCGGCCATGACATTGAAGACCCGCCGCAGATAGGTCACCTCGTCCTCGGCCCGCTCGTCCACTTCCAACCGGTAGTTGTAATCGCCCTCCGCGAAACGCAGCACGCCCTCGGCCGTGTCTTCCAGAGGGCGGATGATGCGGCGGACCACGAAGCGGGCGAAGAGCCAAACCAGGATGAGGGACACCAGCGCGGTCATCGCGGGCTGAAACAGAATGCGGCTCAGGGCCCGCAACATGCGCTGCAGGGTGACATCACGCCGCGCCTCGAAGCGCTGCAGCAGAAAACGCTGGGTGAGGTGATATTCGTTGTACACATCGAAGAAGCGCCGAATCAAGGCGTTCGCGTCGTTCCAGCGGCCATGATTGACCGCCTGGGTGATCTCCTGAATCAAGCGATTGATCTCGCGCAACAGGGCCCACGAACGGGCCAGGGGCTGCAACAGGGGATCGTCGGGAGGCAGGGCGTCGAGGAAGGCCTCCAACTCGCGGCGGTTCGATTCCAGCGCGCTGTGCAGCGCCACCAACTGCTCGCTCCACAAGATCTGCTGGGAGCGCGTCACCTCGGGATCGTCCAGAGAGGCTTGCACATCGCGCAGCACATGGCCCGCGCGTTCGATCAAGGCGATGGTCTCGTTGGTCAGGAGCAAGGGCTCGATGTTCTTGGAAGTGCGGAGCACGAGGGTGCGCAGGCGGAACACCTGATAGCCCACCACCACGCCCAACAGCACCACGACCAGGGTGATGGCCAAGGCGAAATGCCGCACCGTGCGGCGCAGCACCTGGCGCGGCTGAGGTACGGTCAAGGGACGCTCGTCCAGGGTCATGCCGCATCACCTCCCGCCGAGGGCGGGGCGCTCTCGGAATCTTCCCCGGCGACCTCGTCGTGACCACCGCCGAAGACATCCAAAACCAGCCAGGCTTCTTGAACCTGGAAGGCCTCGCTCAGGCCTTCCAACGCGGTGCGGGCCAACAGTTCGAAGTCGAGGGCCGAAGCGAAACGGGACGCGAGTTCGTTTTGGATCTCCTCGCGATGCGCGTATTGCTGCACTTCGTCGAGCAGGCGGGCCACCATGAGGTGGTTGGTCAGCAGGGCGATCATGCCCTCCAGCAACTCGGCCTCGCCCTCCTGCCAGGGCCGCGCGCTGACCACCCGCACCTCGCCGATCTTCTGGCTGTACAGCCGAATCGGGAAGACCAGGGGCGTGGTCGGCTCCTCGCCGCCGCGCAAGAGATCGGTGCCGCCCGTCGCGGACGCGTCGCGGCGCACGACCAGGCCCTGGGTCAACTCGCCCCAGGTGCGGCCCAGCAGACGCTGCTGCAACGCCTCGATCTCGCGCAGTTGATTTTGCAGCCGCTGCACCATGAGCACATTCGACAGGGCCAGGGCCACGCTGTTGGCCAGGGTCTGAAAAGTGCGCAGGTCTTCCTCGTCGAACGCGTCGGCCCGATCGGATTGGATGGTCATCGCGCCCAAGACCTCGCCGCGCGCGACCAGGGGCAAAGCCAGTTCCGAGCGCGTGTAGGGCAGATACGGGTTCTCGTAGTGGGTGGGGTCTTGCTGCACATTCAGCGCCACCCGAGGTTCCCGGTGGGTGATGGCCCAGGCGATCATGGAGGTGCCGCCCAACGGCAGCCGATACCCCTCGGCCACCATGCGCTGGCCGGCCTGCCCGCTGCCGGCCCGCAGGACCGCGAACTCGAAGTTCTCGTCCACCAGGAAGATGCCCACATAATACAGGCCAAACTGGCGCTGAATCTGCTCGACGACCTCTTCCATCAACTGCTTGGGGTCGGAGATGGTGCCCAAGGTGTTGACGATCTCGCTCGCGGCCCGAATCTGGCGCACCCGACGCCGCAGCAGCCGCTCCCGGTCGCTCAACCGTTGGCGCTCCTGCTCCAGAATGCGCGTCAACTGCACCGTGTCTTCCAGGGTGATCTCGAACCGCTTCTGGATGAAATGCAACAAGCCCACGATGGCGATGCTGACGATCACGAACGCGAGACCGGCGTAGATCCACTGGGTGGGGCCCAACAGGATGTGTTCGGGCACACCGGCCAGGCGTGACAGGGTCCAGCCGCGCTCCAACACCAGGTAACTGGTGGCGAAGTACAGTCCAATGGCGAAGAGCACATTGAAGACCAGCGCCCAGCCTGTGAGAAAGACCGCGCCGGCCAAAATGGCGAACACGAAGGACAGGTTGGCCTCGCTCAAATCGCCGTAGAACAGGGCCGCGTACACGGCCATGAGATATACCATGCCCAGCAAGAAGGCCACCCGCCACGAATACGGCACGGGCAGCAACGCCCGTCCCCAACTCAAAAGAAAGGTCGCGGTCAGCAGCCCCAGATAGATCCACCGCAAAATCGGGAAGTTCCAAAAGCGCCACAAGTAAGCGGCGAACAGCACGGGCAGCGCCAGGCCAGCCAGCGTCAAAAAAGTAGCGAGCAGACGCTCACGATACAGTTGCATCTGCTGGCTAAAAGTCGCGGTCGAATAAGGCGCGCCGTCCCGGCTCAAGCGCGGATAGGTCATTCCTCCTGCTCCTGAGAAGCGTCCCCGTCGGAGGGCGCGGGCTCCGTCGCGGAGAAGAGTTCAATTTCCACCTGATACGCCTCGAACAGGCGCTGAATCTCGGCCGCGCTGAACTCCAGCATGTTGCGCACATCGGTCAGACCGGCCAGACGCTGGGCAAAAGTGCGCAACGACTGCTCGCGCTCGATGCGCCGCCGCAAGCGCCCTTCCTGCTGGATGGCGTACATCACACCGGCCAGGCCCTGGCTCAAAGTGAAGAGGTAAGAGCGATGCTCTTCCGAAAAGGCGCGCGGGCGCTCCCACTGCACCAAACCGATGACGCCCAGCCGCTGACGCCCCAAAACCACAGGCACGCCCAGCCATGATTCGGGGATGCGGGTCGCGACCCGGACGGCCTTGCCGATTTGGGCGATGACCTTGTGCTTGTCGCTCAGCAAGAGCGGCTGTCCGCGCTCGGCCACCTGTTGGATGAGCGCCTGTTCGGCCGGGGTCACGGTCGTGTGATAATACCGCTGCCCATAAGGGTACACGAAGGTGTAGGCCGGGTTGCCGCCGCGGTACGAAGCCACGAAGAAGTCGGCCTCGGGCAAATGTTTTTGCAGCAGATCCCAGGCCCGCAGGTAAAGGTGCCCTTCGGAGGGCGCTTCGGGCGCGTACTCCAGAATCTTCTGCACCACTTCCCACACCGAGAGGCGCTGCTGCATGTCCACATAGAGGAAAGCCCAGCCCACCAACTCGGTGAACAACTGCTCTCGGGCCCGATCCAGCGGCATTTCGCTCTCGCCGCTGCGGGTGCCGCGGGCCCAGACCGCGAAGAGACGCCCTTGCGGGTCGCGCACGGGGTACAGGCCCAGGGTCTGCCAATTGTAGCGCCGCGCCAGCGCCGCGATCCCCAGCCCCTCGCCCTCTTCCACTACCAAATGGGTCGGCCCTTCGCTGACCAGGGAGAGCAGATTCCGCACCGACGGCGTGGTCTGCTCTTGCTCCTGCTGCGGATAGGCCACCGACCACACATCGGTCAACTCGGGCACGGGCACCAGCAAAATCCCTTCGGCCTGGGCCTTGGTCAGGCATTCCACCAGCGCGGGGATCAAATAGGAACTGTGGCTCAGGGTGGGCAGACGCTGCAACAGGCAGGACATGACCCGTTGCTTTTCTGCCTCCAAAGCCTGACCGCGCTGCAGGTGCACATATTCGAGGACCAGAGACAACTGGCGGGCCAGCAAGCGCAGCGCGAAGCGATCGTACTCGCCCGGCAAAGTGGGGTCCACGCCGCCGACGAAGAGCACCCCCAGCAGGCGGCGCGGCGTGGTCAGCGGCACGCCCACCATCCAGGTCAACGGCGGCGGCAGGCGCAAGGACTGGCCCTCTTGGTTGGACCACATCCGCATGTCCAAGGCGCGGCCCACCTCCGAGGCCAAATGCGGCTCGAAGGAGCGCAGGGCCAGGTTGACGGCCTGAGGCAGCCGCGAGACCCGTCCCGCCGGCTGCCAGCCCTGGTCGGGCGCGTGCCACAAGCGCAGCGACAGGTACGCAAAGCGCGGGAAGCGTTCGCTCATCCGCTGCAGGATGGTCTGCAGCACCTGGGACGCGTCCGGCCCGCGCTCCAGCGCGACGGTGGCCATGGTCACGACCAACTGCACCTGCTGGGTGCGCAGGTTCAACTCGCGCTCCATGGTAGCGTAAGTCTCCTGGAGTTGGTCGGCCAGGTCGTTGAAAGTGTAGGCCAGGAGGGCCATCTCGTCGTTGCCCACCACCTCCGCGCGGCGATCCCAGCGGCCCTGGGCGAAGGCCTCGGCCACGCTCACCAGATCCTGCACCTGGCGCAGCAGCCGCCGCCCGAAGAGCACGGCCACGCCCAAAGTCAGCGCGAGCAACGCAGCCCAAACCAAAAGCCGCAAGCGGAGCAGTTCCAACACCCCCGCGACCGCGGCCTGCTCGGGCATGGTCACCACCAAAGCCGCTTCCAAAGGATCCACCCAGCCGGCCAGGCCCACAATTCCGGGCAGGTCCACCCACCACAGGGGGAAGGAGGTTTGCACATCGGTGTGGGTGTAAGGGACCAGACGCTGCACCGGCCCCAGCCCCCAGCGGGCCAGCAGGGCGTAGAGCCCGCGATAACGGCCCAACAAGACCGTGTGCTGCGGCTTCGAGCGCAGCGAGGCCACCACATGGCTCAGTTGCGGCCACGGCGTGGGCCGCAGGGTCTGCATGGAAGCGTCCCAGGTATAGACTGTGCCGTCGGAGGTGGCGAACGCGGCCCGGCCCTGGGGCAGCCAACGGGTCATGCGCACCAGGGTCTTCTGGATCATCAGGTCCGACGAAATGCCCACCAGCACGCCCCGAAAACGGCCCTGCGCGTCGTAAAGGGGATACGCGCTGGCGACGGCCAACGCGTCGTCCGTGGGGCGGGTCTGCGGCACGGGATAGACCCAATGCTGGGCCTTGCGCGCCTGCAGCGTCTCCCAATGGGCCGCCAGGGAGGGGCCGAAAGGCACCTGATCCAGCGAGCGGCCCTCCCAGTCGGTCTGAGTCGCGACCAACACCCGCCGGTCAGGGGTGACCAACGCGAAGTCAATGTAGAGCGGCGCGCCCACCTCGATGCGGGAGCGCTCGAAAAGGCGGTCGAAGAGGGTCAGGCGGGCGTTGGCGAAGCGGCGGCTCTGGGTGGACGCGGTCCACAGGGTGTGCAGCGCCTCTTGCACATCCTGGGTGTTGAGGGCCACATCCATGCGCGCGCTGCGCTGGACCATCCACTCGTTGAATTCCATGAAGGCCGAGTCCAGCACCAACTCTTCGCGGCGCAGGTTCAATTGCACGGCCTCTTCGTAGGAACGGTAGTAGAACCAGATGCCCTCGATGGTCAACGGCAGCAGGATGCTGACCAGCAGCAACGCCACCAGGCGCAGCACCAAACGCCGCCGGAAGCGTCGCCGGGGGCGTCCAGACGCGCGCGCCTCGGCCGCGTCGCTCGGGCCCGACGCGGGTTCCTCGTCAAACGCCAGATCCGCGAAAGCCTCGGTGTCGGCCGGAGGCACCGGCGGCACCGCCTCGGGATCACGGCTTTCGGGATCAGGAGGAACAGCGGGCATACTCATGCCGTACACCTCACCCGCACAAACGGGGACGAACCCCGACCGTCAGCACGCCGGAAGCCCGTCACAATTCCCACACCGCTTCGCCGGCCAAGATGCGCCGAATCTGCTCCGGGAAGCGGTCAGGGTCCAGGGGTTTGCCGATGAAACCGTCAAACCCGGCCGCGCGCGCCTTGCGCATCTGCTCCTGGCTGGCCTCCGCGGTCACCGCGACCACGGGCACATCCTTGAGGTGCTCCGAAGCGCGGATCTTCTCCAGCGCCTCGTAGCCGCTCTCGTAGGGCAAGCGCAAATCCATGAGAATCAGATCCAGACGCGGCATGCGCCGGGCGAACTCGACCACCTCGTAGCCCGAGGTCTTCCACTTGGTCTCGATGCCGATAAAGCCCAGCATCCGGGCGATGAGGACGAAGTTGGCGACATTGTCTTCCACCACCAAGACCAACGGTTTGGCCTCGGCATCGCTTTGGGTCGTGGCGGCCTGCGCGTCGAACCTCATGATAGGCGCTCTCCCCGCTACAAATAACGCCGCAATTGGGCGACGAAAGTATCCACATCAATGGGCTTGGTGATGTAGCCCACACACCCTGCGGCCGCACAGCGCTGCGGCGTATCGCGCAGCACATCCGCGGTCAACGCCACCACCGGGATGTCGCCGTAACGCGGGTGGGTGGTCAACTGATGGGTGAGGGTGAAGCCGTCAATGCCGGGCAAATGCAAGTCCATCAGAATGAGGTCTGGGCGCTGCGTTTGCAGGATCGCCCACATCTGCTCGGCGTTGGCCGCCTCGAGCAGTTCGAAACCCTCGGCCATGAGCAAGCGCCGAATGAGCATGCGATTGTCCGCGTTGTCCTCTACATATAAAACGCGCTTCTTTCCGGCCACCGGTCCGTTCCTCGACGATGTTCACCCCGCGGCGCGGGCTGTTAAAGGCCTTTCTATCATAGCACAAAAGGCCCTATTTCGCCAAATGCGAACTTCGAAAGGCCGTCCCGTCCATATAGGTTGGCGGGGGTGGGGGATCCACCTCCGGTGGGGCCATGGCGCGGGCGCGTGGCGGCGCGGTTTCATCCCCAAAGCCGGCTGGGCCGCGAAAACCGGCGCCTGAGATGCGATTTTGGGGGCCGCCGAAGGCAAAAAAGGCCCGGCGGGTGCTTGACTTTTGCTTCAAAACGGGTATAGTGAATTACAGCGCAATCCCACCCGGCTCAACGACCGCCTCTGTCCATTTTTGAATTCAAGGCCACCGAGCGGGGTCTTTTATTTTTGCCTCTGGAGAGCGGCAAGATGATCAAAGCGCGCGGCCTCACCAAATACTACGGTCGGCGTCTCGCCATCGACCACCTGACTTTCGAAGCCCACAAGGGAGAAATCGTGGGCTTTTTGGGTCCCAACGGCGCGGGCAAGACCACCACCATGCGCATCCTCACCGGCTACATGCCGCCGTCCGACGGCGACGCCTGGGTGGCGGGCTACCATGTGGTGGACGAGTCCCTGGAAGTGCGGCGTCGGGTGGGCTACCTGCCCGAAAATGTCGCCCTCTACGACGACATGACCGTGTGGGACTACCTGCGCTTCATGGGCCAGTTGCGTCAGGTGCCCGACCTGGACGAGCGCATCGCGGAGGTGCTGGAGCGGGTCAACCTGCTGGAGCGCAGCGAGAGTTTCATCGGCAGCCTCTCCCGGGGCATGCGCCAGCGGGTAGGACTGGCCCAGGCCATCCTGCATCGGCCCGAAGTGCTCATCCTCGACGAACCCACCATGGGCCTGGATCCCGCGCAGCGGGTCGAGGTGCGGGACCTCATCCGCGAGATCGGCCAGGAGCACACGGTCATGCTCTCGACGCACATCCTCTCCGAAGCGCAGGAGTTGTGCGACCGGGTGCTCATCATCAACGAAGGCCGCATTCTGGCCGAGGACACGCCCGAAGAGCTGGAGCTGCGGCTGCGCGGCGCGCAGCGGGTGCGGCTGCAGGTGAGCGGCCCGGCCTCCGCGGCCGAGTTGCAAACCCGCCTGGCCGCGCTGCCCGGCGTGTTGCAGGTGCACGCCGCGGACGCGCAGCACCTGGAGGTGGAGCTCGCGCCCGACGCGGGGCGCGACCTGCGCCCTGTGCTGGCCCGCGCGGTGCTGGATGCGGGCTACGACCTGCACGAGATGTGCACCGTCTCCCTCTCGCTGGAGGACATCTTCTTGCAACTCATCCGCGAAGAGGGCGCGAGCGACCAAGAGGCCGCGGCTGCGGAGCCCTCGGCCACCACCGAGGCCGCATCGTCCCATCCCGCGTCCGAAGCCGACGAGGAGGCCTGACCCATGCGCACGGTATGGATCATCGCCCGCCGGGAGTTCCGGCGCTATTTCACCAGCCCGGTCGGTTACCTGGTGTTGTTCCTGTATCTCTTCATCCTGGGGCTCATCGTCAACAACAGCCTGCAGCAGGCCTACGCGTTCAGCGTGTTCCAGGGGGCCCCGCCGCCGGGGGCCGACATCGTCATCGGCCCGATGCTCACCCTGCTGGTGTTCTCCATCCCCGCGCTGACCATGCGCCTGCTGGCCGAGGAGCAGGCCAGCGGCACCCTGGAGTTGCTCCTCACCGCGCCCGTGCGCGATTGGGAACTGGTGGTCGGCAAGTGGCTGGGCGCGTTCTTGTTCGTGGTGGTGCTGTTGGCGCTCACTCTGATCTATCCCCTGGCGCTGCACCTGCTCACCGAGCCGGGGCTGGACTGGGGGCCGGTCATCAGCGGCTACCTGGGCCTGCTGCTGGTCAGCGCGGCGCTGTTGGCCCTGGGCGTGGCCGTGTCCGCGTTGTTCCGCAGTCAGGTGGCCGCGTTCGTCGTCACCCTGGCCCTGTTCCTCTTCCTGTGGATGATCAGCAGCCTGGCCTCGGCCGGGAGCCCCAGCGAGGGCGTGCTGCGCTATCTGGATTTCGGCCATCACTTCTACACCTCGTTCTTCCGCGGGGTCATTGACCTGCAAGGCGTGGTGTACTACCTCAGTGTGACCGCGTTCGGCCTGTTCGTCGGCACGGTCATCATCGAAAGCCGGAGGTGGCGCGGATGAACCCGACGAAAACCTGGCGCACTTGGCTTCCGTGGGTGGCGTTGGGCCTGGCCGTGGTCGGCGCGCTGGTCGCGGCCGGCGCGTTCTTCATCCTACGGGCCTTCGACACCCCCGTGCGCGTCGGCCTGGCCGTGGCGCTGGTGGGCCTGGCCGCGTTCGTGTACCTGGAACCCGAGCGGGTGCGCCGCTGGCTCACCGGCCGAGAGGCCCGCTACGGCAGCAACGCGCTGGTGCTGTCCCTGGCCTTCATCGGCATCTTGGCCGCGCTCAACTACCTGGCCAGCCTCTACCCCCAGCGCTGGGACCTCACCGAGGACCGCCGCAACACCCTGGCCCCTGAGATCCAGGAAGTGCTGCGGGCCCTGGACGAACCCGTGACCGCGTACGCGTTCTACTCGGCCAACATCAATCGGGACTACGCGCGCGAGGTCCTGGACAAATTCGCGCTGGCCAGCGAGGGCAAGTTCACCTACAAGTTCGTGGATCCCATCGCCAACCCCGCGCTGGCCCAGCAATACGGCGTCACCCGCGACGGCACGGTGGTGCTGGTCATGGGCGACCGCCACGAGCAGGTCCTCTTCCTCTCGGACGAGGAGATCGCCAACGCGCTGGCCCGTCTGATGCGGCCCGAGGAGCGGGTGGTGGTCTTCGTCACCGGCCACGGCGAAGGGGACATCGAAACCCTGGGCGAAACGGGCTACTCCCTGCTCAAGGACGAACTCACCAACCGCAACTTCACCGTGCGCACCTGGAGCCTGCCCGCGGAAGGTTCGCTGCCCGAAGACGCGGATGTGGTCATCTTCGCGGGGCCGACCCAGCCCTTCACCGACAAGGAGCGCCAGGTCATCCAGGACTACCTGGCCAACGGCGGCAGCGTCATCTTCCTGTTCAACACTTCGGTGGAAGGCGCGGCCGAGCCCGACGCGGACCTGCAGGCCTACCTGGCCGACCAGTGGTTCGTCCAGGTGGACGACACGGTGGTGGTGGACACCTCGTCGCCCCAACAGCCCCTCATTGCGGTCGGCATTCCCACCGCGCGGCACCCTGTGACCCAGAAGTTGGCCGGGCTGGTGGTGCTCTTCCCCGTGGCCCGCAGCGTGCGCGCGCTGGACGGCGCGCCCGCGACCCTCAGCGTCGAGGAACTGCTGCACACCACCGACCGCGCCTGGGCCGAGACCGACCTGGCCGCGTTCACCACCTCCACGCCCGAGGGCGCGCAGGTGGCCTACGACGAAGGGGAAGATCTGCCCGGGCCCGTGCCGTTGGTGGTGGTGGCCCACGACACCCTCACCGACGCCCGCATCGTGGTCGTCGGCGACGCGGACTTCGCCCGCAACGGCTTCTACCAGGCTTACGGCAACGGCCTGTTGCTGCTCGACGCGGTGGACTGGGCCGCGGGTCAGGAGAACCTGATCACCATCACGCCCAAGCCGCAAACCCAGCGCTACCTCAAGCCCCTGGCCGGTTACGGCTTGAGCGCGCTGGCGCTGACATCCATCTGCTTGCTGCCCGGTGTGGTGCTGGTCATCGGCGGCGTGGTGTGGTTCCGTCGCCGCATGCGGAGGTGAGGCGCCATGATTCGCCGCAGCACATGGATGGTCATTGCCTTGTTTGCGGTCCTGGCCGGGCTGGCCTGGTGGGCCCGGGAACAGAAACAGGCCGCGCCCGAAGATCAGGCCGAAAGCGAACCCACGGCCACGCCCATGCCGCGGCTGCTGCCCGACCTGGAGCCCGCGGATGTGGAGCGCATCGTGCTCGAAGAGCCGGCCACGGGACGGCGGGTCGTGCTGGTGCGCGTGCAGGCCACGCCCACGGCCGAGGCCGAGGGCACACCCGCCCCGCCCGAGGCCGCGGAGCCCCAATGGCGCGTGGAAGAGCCCGCGGACGCCGAGCCGCCCGAGGCCTGGCGCGTGAACGGCGCGCTGGAAAGCCTGGTCTATGCCCGCATTCTGGCCACCCTGCCCGCGGATACCGACCCGGCCACCGTGGGCCTGGCCGGCCCGGCTCAGCGCATCCTCCTGCAAACCCGGGATGGCCGCACCATAACCTTGTGGATCGGCGTATCCACGCCGCTGCAAAATGGTTACTACTTACGGGTGGACGAAAAGCCCGACATCGTGGCGGTAGGACAATATGGCATTGGTACGCTGTGGGAACTGCTGGACGAGATCGCGCCTCTAACTGCGACGCCCACGCCGTCACCAACGCCCTAAAAAATGCATCCAACATAAGGTTGCACCCCAAGGGGTGAGGATGGATAGGAAGACAACCGGCAATTTTTGATCTACGATAGAAGCGAGGGCCCGCCCCAGGGTCGTCCTTGCGCCCGGGCGCCCCGCGAGTTCGATTCTTTTGAGACGAGGGCAAGGCACGATGATTGGCGAAGAATTCCTTTATGAAGAAGAATTCTCGGCCGTGGCTCAGTTGGTCGAACTGGGCCGCGAAAAAGGGTATGTGACTTACGACGACATCCTCCAATTCTTCCCCAAGATCGAAGACGGGGATCTGGATCAGCTGGAGGAGATTTTCGCCGCGCTGATCGGCGCGGGCATCGCATATCTGGAAGACGAACCCGGCGAAGAGCCCAGCGACGAAGAGTTGCTGGAAGAAGAGGAAGAAACCCCCAAGCCGGCCAAACCCGCGGACGACGAGGACTACCTGGCCAACATTGACACCGATGACATGATCGGCCTCTACCTCAAAGAGGTGGGCCGCATCCCCTTGCTGACCGCGGAACAAGAAGTGGAACTGGCCAAGCGCATCGAGGCCGGGCGGATGGCGCGCGCCGAGTTGGCTCGGGGCAAGGTCAGCCCCAAACGCCGCGAAGAACTGCGGCGCATCATCGAAGACGGCTGGCGGGCCCGCGAACAACTCATCATCGCCAACTCCCGCCTGGTCATCAGCGTGGCCAAGAAGTACATCGGCCGGGGCGTGCCCTTCCTGGACCTCATCCAGGAGGGCAACATCGGCCTCATTCGGGCCACCAAGAAGTTCGACTATCGCCGCGGGCACAAGTTCAGCACCTACGCCACCTGGTGGATCCGTCAGGCCGTCACCCGGGCCATCGCGGACCAGGGCCGCACCATCCGCGTGCCCGTGCACATGGGCGACCAGATCAACAAACTGCTGCGCACCCAGCACCAGTTGACCCAGCGCCTGGGCCGCGAACCCACCATCGAGGAACTGGCCAAGGAGTTGGGCATTCCGCCCAAGAAGGTGGAGTACATGATCCAGGTGGCCCGGCATCCCCTCTCGCTGGAGATGCCCACCGACGACGACGAGAAGTCGGTGCTGGGCGACTTCATCAAGGACGAAGACGCGCAGGCCCCTGACGAGAACGCCATCCAGGCCCTGCTGCGGGAGCACCTGGAAAAACTGCTCAACACCCTGCCCCCGCGCGAGGTGCGCATTCTGCAGTTGCGCTACGGCTTGCTCGACGGCAAGCCCTACACCCTGGAAGAAGTGGGGCGCAAGATGGGCATCACCCGCGAGCGGGTGCGGCAAATCGAAGCCCAGGCCCTGGCCCGGCTGCGTAAACCCGAGATTCAACAGCAACTGCGGGAATATCTGAAGTGAGACGCCGGGGGCGATGCGGGCGCATCGCCCCCAACGCTTGTTCCGACCATGTCCACCGTAGCCTCCTGTCGTCTGCTCTTGGCCTCGGGCTCCCCGCGGCGCCGCGAACTGGTGCGCTGGCTGGGTTACCCAGTGCGCGTCCAGGTGCCTCAGGTGGATGAAAGCCTCCGCGCGGGCGAGGCGCCCGCCGCGTATGTGACGCGCCTGGCCCGGGCCAAGGCCCTCGCCCTCGCGCCCCAGGCCGCGGCCGACGAAATCGTCCTGGCCGCGGACACGGTGGTGGTGGACCGCGGCCGCATCCTGGGCAAACCTCGAGACGCCGCGCACGCGGCCGCGATGCTGCGCGCGTTGCGCGGCCGCGCCCATCAGGTGCTCACGGGCTTCGCGCTGCTCTGGCCGGCCCGCGACCGCGCCCACAGCGAGGTCGTCACGAGCACCGTGCACATGCGGGACCTCAGCGACGCGGAAATCCAGGCCTACATCGCCAGCCGCGATCCGCTGGACAAAGCCGGCGCTTACGCGGTCCAAAACACCACCTTTCGGCCCGTCGCGCGGGTGGAGGGCTGCTTCGCCAATGTGGTGGGTTTGCCCGTGTGCGCGGTCGCGCGGGCCCTCATGGCCTGGGGCTGCCCGCGCGTGCGCGGCATCGTCCCACGCTGCGCGCGGGCCTTCGGGTACAATTGTGCCAGCGGTATTCCTTAAGAAAAGGAACTTCGCCAGGCAGCCCGGACCTCTGCGCAGGTACGCGCTGCCCCTGGAACGGATGGAGCCATGAACACTCGAAGCCACTGGCTGGCCTGGTGGGCCGCAATCGTAATGATGGCAACCCTGGTCGGGTGTCGGCGGGCGGTTCCCGAGACCGCGGCGCCGCCGACGGCCACGCGCGCGCCCACGCCCGCGGCCACGGCCACCGCCACCCCCGCGCCTCCTCCGCCGGAGGCCGTCACCGAAGCCTTCCTGCGAGCCTGGCCCAAAGAAGATTACTCCGCCATGTACGCCATGCTCACGCAGGTCAGCCGCGACGCGCTCACCCCCGACGAATTCGCGGCCTACCTGCGGCATGTGCTGGTCGAGACCACCACCCAACAGGTGGACTTTGAACTCCTCTCGGCCCTGGTGCAAGACGCCCAGGCCCAGGTGCGCTACCGGCTGACCTACCACACCGTCATCTTCGGCGACCTGACCCGCGAAACGGCCATGAGCCTGCGCCTGGAAGACGGCACCTGGCGGGTGCAGTGGGATCCGGCCATGCTGCTGCCCGAACTGACGGGCGGGCGGCGCCTGCGCCTGGAGGTCTTCCAGCCGCAACGCGGCGACATCCTGGACCGCGATGGTACGGTGCTGGCCACGGTCACCGAGGGCTACGCCATCGGCCTGGTGCCCGGCCAGATTCCCGAAGATGCCGAGGACAAACTGCTGCGGCTCTTGGCCCGCATCACCGAGCGCCGCCCCGAGGACATCGCCCGCCTCTATGCCTATGCGCAGCCCGACTGGTATGTCGCGGTGGACGAACAGCCCGCGGAGCGGCTCCAGCCGTGGTACAACGCCCTGCTCAGTTTCAGCGGCGTCATCGTCCAGAGTTACACCGGCCGCCACTACTACTGGGACGACAACACCGCCCACACCGTGGGCTATGTCAGCCCCATCCAGCCCGACGAGGTCGATGCCTATCGCCGCCGAGGGTACTCCATCGGCGCGCGGGTCGGGCGAGCCGGGCTGGAACGCTGGGGGGAAGACATCCTGCGCGGCCACAGCGGAGGCGTGCTGCAAGTGCTCGATCCGGCCACCCAAGAGGTGGTCGCCACCCTGGGCCAGGCCGACCCCGGCCTGCCCGGCACCATTTACAGCACCCTGGATCTGGACCTGCAACGCTGGACCTGCTTCGCCATCAAAGACTTCCGCGCCGGCGCGGCCATCGTGCTGGAGCGCGACACCGGCCGCGTCCTGGCCATGTGCTCCAGGCCGGGGTTCAACCCCAACGCGTTCGAACCCAACAACTACAACAGCCGGGCCGAACTGCAGGCCATCTTCCAAGATCCCGCCAATCCGCTGCTCAACCGCGCGGCCCAAGGTCAATATCCCCCTGGTTCGGTGTTCAAACTGGTGACCATGGCCGCAGCCCTGGAAACCGGCGTCATCGACCTGGACGACATCTACAACTGCGGCTACGAGTTCACCGAACTGGCCGGGGTCACCCTCACCGACTGGACCCTGAAATACGACCTGCCGCCCAGCGGGCCGCTGGACATCATCGGCGGCCTGCGCCGGTCGTGCAACCCCTTCTTCTGGCATCTGGGTCTGGCCATGTACGACCAGGGCTACATCACCGCGGTGCACGACATGGCCCTGGCCTTCGGCCTGGGGCAACCCACGGGCATCGAGCAGATCGAAGAAGAGAGCGGCTACATCCCCGTGCCCGAGTCCGCGTTCGACGCGGTGAACCAGGCCATCGGCCAGGGCGATGTGCTGGTCACGCCGCTGCAAATCGCGCGCCTGGTCGCGGCCATCGGCAACGGCGGGCACCTGATGCGCCCCCAACTGGTCGAACAGGCCGTCGACGCCAATGGCCGCGTCATCGAGGCCTTCCAGCCCGAAGAGCAGGGCACCCTGCCCGTCTCGACCGAAACCCTGGCCGCGCTGCGGGAAGGCATGTACCAGGTGGTCCACCACCCCGACGGCACCGCGCATCATGTCTTCCCCAACTGGCCCATCCCCACCTACGGCAAGACGGGTACCGCGGAAACCATGGCCGGCGTCGAACCCCACGCCTGGTTCGTGGCCTTCACCGACGCCCAGGACCCCGACCGGCCCGACATCGCGGTGGTGGTCGTGCTGGAATACGGCGGCTCGGGCGGCAACTTCGCCGCGCCCATCGCCCGCCGCATTCTGGAGGCCTACTTCTACGACAAACCCTACACCCTCTACCCGTGGGAAGAGAGTTTCGGCGTCAAACGCGAGGAGGAAGAAGAAGCCCCCCAGGACGGCGAAAACGCGCCGCCCGAAGACCAGGGCTTCACGCCCGGCGCGCCGACGCCGCCGAGAGGATGAACATCAGGGCACGACCGCGGTCGTGCCCTGTTCGTTTTCGTTGAAGTGCGTTTTTCGAGCCCCCAAGGAGGACGCCATGCAACGCCGAGCCTCGTTCTTTCGCTCCCTGCACTGGGCCGCGGGCTTGTGGGCCGCGACCGTGTCCCTGTTCCTGGTCCTCGGCCGCGTGCCCGGCATGACCGCGTACTGGCGCTGGTTGTTCGTGGGCCTGATGCTGTGGATGTGGATGCGCCTGGTCCCCCTGGCCACCGCGCGGCCCATGAACCCGCTCAAGGCCGCCTTCATCCTCGGCGGCCTGGCCTCCTTCGTGCTGGCCTTCTTCCACGCCACCGAAGGCTTCGTCCACGAAGCCCTGGCCGGCGTGTTGTTGTTCATGTTCATCGAGAACGCGGTCGCGGTCACTGCGGACCCCTACTACAAGGCCGCGCGCCGCGAGCGCGGCGAGTGCTGAGGTTCAGGGGGACGCCTCCGGGCGGGCCGGGTCGGACGGGGGCGGCTCGGCTTCGTCCGCCCACCAGGCCTGCAGCCGCTGGGCGATGATGCGCTCGTAGCCCTGGTCCGAGGGCGTGTAGAAGCGCGCCCTTTGCGCCTCGGGCGGCCGGTACGCCTGGCGCACGAAGTGCCCCGGCTCGGCGTGGGGGTAGCGATAGCCCTGACCGTGGCCCAAAGCCTCCCGATCCCGATGCCCATCCCGCAAGTGCAGGGGCACCGGGCCGACGCCATGCGCCCGGACGAAATCCTGCGCCGCGAAGAGGGCCTTGGTGCTGTTGGACTTGGGCGCGGTGGCCAGGTAGAGGGTGGCCTGGGCCAGATGATACCGCCCTTCGGGCAGGCCCACCCGGTCGAAAGCCTGGGCCGCGGCCACGGTGTGCACCAGGGCCTGAGGGTCGGCCAGGCCGATGTCCTCCGCGGCCAGGATGAGCAAACGGCGCAGGATGAAGCGCGGGTCTTCGCCAGCCTCCAACATCACGGCCAGCCAGTAGAGGGCCGCGTCGGGGTCCGAGCCGCGCACCGACTTGATGAACGCGGAGATGGTGTCGTAGTGCGCATCGCCCTTTTTGTCGTAGCGCACCGCGCGGCGTTGCAGCACGGCCTGCATCCAGTCCTTGTCCACCCGGCGGACGCCCTCCGCGTCGGCCGCCGCGCTCTCCACGGCCAACTCCAGCGCGTTGAGCGCGCGCCGCGCGTCGCCGCCCGCGGCCTGGGCCAGGAAGTCCAGCGCCTCGTCGGTCACCACCACGGCCTGGCCGCCGTAGCCCCGCGGGTCGGTGAGGGCCCGCGTCAACACCTGACGCACCTGCTCCGGGGTGAGCGGGTGCAGTTGAAACACCTGCGAGCGCGACACCAGCGCGGGAATGACCTCGAAGTAGGGATTTTCGGTGGTCGCGCCGATGAAGATGAGGGTGCCGTCTTCCACATAGGGCAGCAGCGCGTCCTGCTGGGCCTTGTTCCAGCGATGCACCTCGTCCACGAAGAGCACCGTGCGCCGGCCGAAGTACTTGCGCTGCTCGCGCGCGGTCTCGATGGCCCGCACCAGGTCGGCCTTGCCGGCCAGCACCGCGGAGAGGGGGATGAAGTGGGCATCCCACGAGCGGGCCAGAATGTGGGCCAGGGTGGTCTTGCCCGTGCCCGGCGGCCCCCACAAGATGAGGGACGGAAACCCGCGGCCCTGCTCCACCGCCCGGCGCAAGGGCTTGCCCGGCCCGACCAGGTGCTCCTGCCCCACGAATTCGTCCAGGGTGCGGGGCCGCAGGCGCGCGGCCAGGGGCATGTGCTGCGCGGCTTCTTGCTGTTGGGCGTGGTCGAACAAATCGTGGGTCATGGGACCTCCTACCAAAACGACATGGCCGCGCCAGTCCGAACGCGTCTTCCATTCTACCCCACATCCCAGGCAACCGGCCTCGACGCGCCATCATCCACGAGGCGGCCCCTCGCCGGGGTTCCTCCAAAAACAAAGAGGGCCCCGCTGGGGCCCTCCCGTCGCCACAAAGGCAGGGTCATTCCATGCCCAGGTAGGTCTTCTGGACCATCTCGTTGTTGCGCAGGTTCTCCGCGGTGTCCGCGAGCACGATCTCGCCCGTGCGCAACACATAGCCCCGATGCGCGATCTGCAGGGCCATGAGCGCGTTCTGTTCCACCAGCAGAATGGTCGTGCCCTGGCGGTTGATTTCCTGGATGATGTCGAAGATGCTTTCGACCAGAATGGGCGCCAGGCCCATGGAGGGTTCGTCCAACAGAAGGATGCGCGGGCGGCTCATGAGCGCGCGGCCGATGGCCAGCATCTGCTGCTCACCGCCCGACAGGGTGCCCGCGGCCTGGCCCTGCCGCTCTTTCAACCGCGGGAAGAGGGTGAAGACCCGCTCCAGATCCTCGGCGATGCCGCTCGGGTCGTTGCGGGTGTACGCGCCCAGTTCCAAATTCTCCAGCACCGTCAACCGGGCGAACACGCCCCGGCCCTCGGGCACCATGGAGACGCCCTTGAGCACGATTTCGTGGGTGCGATATTGGGAGAGGTCCTCGCCGTTGAGGGTGACCGTGCCCTCGCGGGGCGGCAAGAGCATGGTGATGACCCGCAGGGTCGTGGTCTTGCCCGCGCCATTGGCGCCGATGAGGGTCACGATCTCGCCCTCGTCCACGGTCAACGAGATGCCCTTGAGCGCGTGGATGTTGCCGTAGTAGGCATGGACATTGTGCAGTTCCAGTAAAGCCATGACGCGCCTCCCTCGTCACGCGGCTTGAGCCGGGGCCTCGGCCGCCGACAGGCCCGATGCCGCACCCCGCCCCAGGTAGGCTTCGATGACCCGCGGATTGCGCTGAATTTCCTCGGGCTTGCCCTCGGCGATCTTGGTGCCGAAGTCCAGCACGGTGATCTTCTCGCTGATGGTCATCACCACCTTCATGTCGTGCTCGATGAGCAAGATGGTCAGGTTCCAGTCGTCCCGCAGTTTGCGGATGAACTCGATCATCTCCGCGGTCTCTTGGGGGTTCATGCCCGCGGTGGGCTCGTCGAGCAGCAACAGTTTGGGTTCGCTGGCCAGCGCGCGGGCGATCTCCAGGCGCCGTTGCGCGCCGTAAGGCAGGCTGTTGGCCTGATGGTTGGCCCAATCGGTCAGTCCGATGTAGTCCAGCAGTTCCCAGGCCCGCCGCAGCACCTTCCGCTCCTGGCGCACGAACGCGGGCGTGTGGATGACCGCATCCCACCAGTGCAGCGAAAGCCGCGGGTGCATGCCCACCATGACATTTTCGATCGCGCTCATCTTGCCGAAGAGGCGGATGTTCTGATAGGTGCGGGCAATGCCCATGGTGGTGATCTTGTCGGGCCGCAGGCCCTGGATTTCCTTGCCCTCGAATTCGATGACGCCTTCCTCGGGCACATAGAAGCCGGTGATGCAGTTGAAGAAAGTGGTCTTGCCCGCGCCGTTGGGTCCGATGACGCTGGCGATGGCGTGCTCTTCGATTTCGAAGTCCAATTCGTTGACGGCCACCAGACCGCCGAAGCGCTTGGTCACCTTTCGGGCTACGAGAATGGGAGCCATGTTCGCCTCCTCAGAGGGCCGAGGCTTCCGCATCCTCTTCTTGAGGACGCGGGTACACTTTCAACCGCTTGGGCCAGAAGCCCTCGGGCTTGACCAACATCATGGCGATGAGCGCGATGCCGTAGAACAGCATCCGGTACTCGGAGAATTCCCGCAGCAGTTCGGGCAACCCCACCAGGGCCAACGCGCCCACCACCACGCCCGGCAGGCTGCCGATGCCGCCCACGATGATGAGGGAGAGCACATTGATGGAGATG
The DNA here is from genome assembly GCA_013153375.1 of Chloroflexota bacterium. GTDB lineage: Bacteria > Chloroflexota > Anaerolineae > Anaerolineales > DRMV01 > JAADEN01. Next base: position 21,343 of record JAADEN010000198.1, read on the forward strand.
ATGAGGTTGAAGGTGTGCGGATACACCGAGCCCACCTTGGCCGCGAAAATCGCGCCGCTCAAGCCCGAAAAGGCCGCGCCGAAACCAAAGGCCAGCAGTTTGGTGGTCACCAAGTGAATGCCCATGGCCTCGGCCACATCCTCGTCCTCCCGGAGGGCCTGCCACGCCCGCCCCACCCGCGAGTGGTACAGGCGGCTGGCCACGAACCAAGTGACCAGAATGCCCGCCAGGATGAGGTAGTACAACTGATATTCTTCCTTCAAGACCCAGTTGCCGATCTTGGGCTTGGGGATGTCCAGCACGCCCAGCGCGCCGCCCATGAAGGGTTTGAGCCAGTCGGAGTTGGCCAGGATACGGATGATTTCGCCGAAGCCCAGGGTCACGATGGCCAGATAGTCGCCTCGCATCCGCAGCACCGGGATGCCCAGCACCACCCCGGCCGTCAAGGCCAGAAGGATGGCCACGGGCAGAGCCTGCCAGAACGAGTAACCGTGGCCCAAGGGGCCCAAGGAGGTCATCAGCGCGACGGTGTACGCGCCAATGGCGAAGAAGGCCACATAGCCCAGGTCCAGCAGGCCGGCGAAGCCGACCACGATGTTCAGCCCCAGGCCCATGATGATGTACAGGCCCACCAGGTTGACCACGCTGTTGAGGTAAGTGTCCTTGTTCAGAATCCAAACGGGCAGGATCAGCAAGAAGAGCAACAGCGCGCCCAGTTGGAGCGTGGTGCGCAGGGGCGAAGCGGCCTCGGCCTCCTGCGCCGCGACGGACTTGGTGACTTTGGGATGCTTTTGCCGCCACCAGGCCTGCAGCCCGAACAGGACGGTCAGCACGACGAAGAGGATGGCCGCGCCGGTGGGCTTCAGGCCCTTGTAGGCGAAGAAGGGCCCCAAGACCTTCTTCAGCACGGTGCGCTGCACCAGTTCGGCCAGCACGCCGAGCAGCAAAGTGGTGCTCGCGCCGCCCAGCAGCGCCTTGTGCAGCACCTCGGGCAAGATGGGCAGCACCGCGGCCACCCCGCCCAACACCGCGCCGGTCAAAATCAAGTAGAGCACGCCCCGGGCCACTTGTTCTTGATTGAAGAGCAGGAACTTGTACAGTTCGGGCTTGGCCGTGACGAACATCCAGCCCAAGTCAACCTTCCGGCCGATGAGGGGCAGCAGGGCCAGAATCGCCGCGCCCACGCCGCCCACGACCGCGCCCTGCAAGGGCACCAGCCAGGGGCGCTCCTGACGCCACGGGCTGCGCACCGCGGTGATGTAGCCCATGCCCACGAAGACCAGCATGTACACCACATGGCCCAGGGAAAGTTTGCCGATGACGGGCCGCTGGCTCAAACTGAGCACCATGCCGGTCAGCGCCACATAAATCACGATGGCGCCGGTCAACAGGCCCGCTTTGAGGGTCGAACGCCAGATGGGGTTCATGGTCGGCCTCCTCCTTCACGCCCGCTTCTCGGACACGGCTTCACCCAGGATGCCCGTGGGCCGGAAGATGAGCACCATGACCAACATGGTGAACGCGATGACATCCTTGAGTTGCGACGGCGCGGGGATGCCCAGGCCCTCCAGAATCAAGGCCGGGCCCAAAGATTCGAAAATCCCCAAGAAATAACCGCCCAACATCGCGCCCGGGATGTTGCCGATCCCGCCCAGCACCGCGGCCGTGAACGCCTTGATGCCCGGCACGAAGCCCATGAAGAACTTGACCTGGAAGAAGATGAGGGAGTAGAGCACCCCGGCCACGCCGGCCATGGACGCGCCCAGGATGAAGGTGCGGACGATGATTTGGTCCACATCAATGCCCATGAGCGCGGCCACATCCTTGTTCTCGGCCACCGCGCGCATGGCCTTGCCGGTCTTGGTCTTTTGGACATACCAGTACAGACCGGCCATCATCAGCAGCGAGACCACGATGGTGAGCGCGTGGGACTTGCCGATGTCCAGGCCGAACACCGAGACCGAGCCTTTGAGCATGTCCATTTCGGGGAAGGCTCGCAGGCCCGAGCCGAAGAACGAACGGGCCGTGTATTGCAGCGTGAACGAGGCCCCGATCGCGGTGATGAGGGGCACCAGCCGCGGGGCTTTGCGCAAGGGACGATACGCGACGCGTTCCACGAGCACCGCGATGACCGACGAGGTCGTCATGGCCACCAGAAGGACGATGATGAGGGAGAGCACGGGATGGCCGTTCCAGTAACCGGCCTTGTCCAGAGCCAACGCGGTGAACAGCGCGCCGAACGCGCCGAACATGAAGATTTCGCCGTGCGCGAAGTTGATCATGAACAGGATGCCGTACACCAGGGTGTACCCCAGAGCGATGAGCGCGTACACGCCGCCCTGGGAAATGCCGTACACCACGAATTGGGCCCAGCGTTTGCTGTCATAGGTGGTGGTTTGCAACGAGCGCACGGTACCGTACACGGCCACGGCCAAAATGGCCAGGCCGAACAACCACACGACGACATCGGTGATGTCGTAGCGCCGGCGCCAGTATTCCAAACGACGCTGCCATTGGTTCATCGGCCGTCCTCCAGCGCGTGAGATGGTGGGTAAGGGTGTGGGCCCAGGGGGACACGCCTATTCGCTTGAACCTCCCGAGGCGATAAAACACACAGGGAGGATGCCGGGGGACGATCCCCGGCATCCTCCTGACTCACGGACGAGTACCGGAGACGGTCAAGGCTTTCACTTGACCTCGGTGAACTCGCCGTTGAAGTACACATACTTGGGCACGAAGTCCAACTTGCCGTCCACCTTTTCGGCCTGATAGATGACGATCTTGGTGGTCTCGGGGCTGGTGAAGTCGCCGTATTCGTTGGCGCTCAGGGTGCCCGTCAGGCCCTGGTAGTCCTTGGTGGCGTACAGGGCGTCCAGCAGGGCCTTGCGCGGGATCAACAGCCCGCCGTCGGCCTTCTTGATGGCGACCTTCTCGATGGCGTCCAGGATGATGTTGTACGCGTCATAGGCCTGCTCGCCGAAGGGCGCGGGCGGCTCCGAGCCGTTGACTTCCACATACTTCTTGGCGTACTCTTCGTTCTGCGGCACTTCGGGGCCCGTGAACCACATGCCGATCGCGGCATCGCCCGCGGCCTCGAGGAACTTCTCCACCTTCAGGCCGTCGGCGCCCACCAGCACCACATTCTCGAAGCCCTCGACCTCCTTGGCCTGGCGGGCCACATGGCCACCGGCCTCAGGATACAGCGGGAAGAACAGCACCTCGGGCTGCTTCTCCGCGATGCGGGTCAGCACCGGGCGCATGTCGGTGTCGTCGGGGTTGATGGCTTCTTGGGCCACGCACTCGCCACCCAGTTCGGTGAAGCGCTGGCAGGCCACCTCTTGCAACTGCTGCGGGTAGGGCGTGCCGTCGTGGATGGTGGCCATCTTCTTCAGGCCCAGGATGTTGTACACGAACTCGGCCACCACCGCACCCTGATACGCGTCGTTGTACACGGTGCGCAGGAAGCCCAACTTGTGGGTGTCGGGCGCGGTCAGCGCGGGCGCGGTGCACGAGTTGGAGATCATGAACATGTTGGCGTCGGTCACGATCTGCGCCGCAGGGGTGCAGGCGCTGGAGCAGTTCGCGCCGATGATGCCCACGATCTTGTCGTTGGAGGTCAGTTTCTGCGCGGCGATCTGACCACCCTCGGCGTTGCACTGGGAGTCTTCGACCACCAGGTCCACCTTGTGGCCCAGCACCTCGGGCCGCTCGGACTGCGCCACCTTGACGCCGCCCAAGCCGGCCTCACCGTAGTTGGCCGCGCCGCCGCTGAGCACCTGCATCACGCCGATCTGAATCGGCTCGTCCGGGGCGATCTCGATGCAGCCCCATTCGTCTTCGCAGGTGACCTCCGCGGCCGCCTCTTCCGTAGCCTCCTCGGTCGCCTCTTCCTTGGGCGCCTCGGTGGCCATCTCTTCTTTCGGCGCCTCTGTGGCAGGGGCCTCTTCGGCCTTGCCGCCACAGGCCGCCAGCGCCAGGGCCAGCATGGCCACCAACGCTAACACGATGAGCCAGTGTTTCTTGCTCATCTCTTCTCCTCCGACTTGGAATTCCACCCACTGGGTGGTGCCCCTATTGTACGCAAAAACCTCAAGCCGTCAAGTGTGCGCCGTTTTTCACAAATTTTGCTCCGCCAATTTTTACGGGCCGCGTTCCCCCGTCAAATAGTGTCGTCAAAACATGCTATTTTTGAGTCTGAAATCGCCGTTCTGACGCCCCTAAGAAGGACTACATTTGACGGCTCAGCCCGCGGCGCGGCGCCAGGGAAGGCTCCCGCTCCGGCCCAACGCCGCGCGCATACCGCAAAGGACGCCGCGCCCAACCCCCGCGGGTCCGCAAACGAGGAAGAGGCGCGGCAGGCGTGTTCCGCGCCCACCAGACCATGACCACACCGAAAGCCGTGGCCAGACCTCCAGGCCGCGCCGCGCCCCCTTCCCGCCCTTGGAAGGGGCGGGCCGCCGCGAGGGATGGGTGGGGGTTCCTCCCAGATGGGCCTTGCGACATCTCTGGCGTGCATCCTCGACTCGCGCCCTTGACAATTCCCAAGCCGCGTTTATACTTGCCCTACGCCGAAATTTAGGCCACCCTAAAACGAGGCCGACATGCCCACCCTCTCGATGGAAGACTACCTCAAGGCCCTGTACCACCTGCAGGCCCAGCAGCCGCGTGTGCACACCACCGCGCTGGCCCGCTGGCTGGGCGTCGCGCCCGCGTCGGCCACCGAGATGCTGCGCCGCCTGGCCGCGTGGCAGCCGCCTT
>JAADEN010000121.1 GCA_013153375.1 Chloroflexota bacterium
GCCCACGCCAGGGCCGCGCCCGCGCCTGGGCCGCGCTCCGGGCCTGGCTGCGCCCCGTCCTCCTCATCGCCCGTCGAGAGGTGCTGGACCAACTGCGCGATTGGCGCATTCTGACGCCCCTGCTGGGGCTGACCCTGTTCTTCCCGCTGCTGGCCAACTTCACCGCGCGGCGCATGGTCGCCTACATGGAACAGTTCGACGCGGTGCTCATCGCGGAGCGGCTGTACCCCTTCCTGCTGTTGGTGGTGGGCTTCTTCCCCATCTCCATCTCGCTGGTGGTGGCCCTGGAGAGTTTCGCGGGCGAGCGGGAGCGGGGCACCATCGAGCCGCTGCTGGCCGCGCCCCTGAGCGACGCGCAACTGTATGTGGGCAAACTGCTGGCCGTGCTGGTGCTGCCCCTGGCCGGCAGTTATCTGGGCCTGTTCAGTTATGCGGGGACCATGATGTGGCGGGCCGGGTGGCGTCCCGATCCGCTGCTGCTCTTCGTGGTCTGGCTGCTGAGCACGGTGCAGGCCCTGGTCATGGTCAGCGGCGCGGTGGTGGTCTCGACCCAGGCCACCTCGGTGCGCGGGGCCAACCTGCTGGCCTCGACCATCATCATCCCCGTGGCCCTGCTGCTGCAATGGGAAAGCGTGCTCGTCTTCTGGCGGCAGTTCGAGGTGCTGTGGACCGTGGTGGCGGGGCTGACGGTGGTCAGCGTGCTGCTGGTGCGCATGGGCCTGGCCCACTTCAACCGCGAAGGGTTGCTGGGGCGCGATCTGGATCTGCTGGACCTGGGCTGGGCCTGGCGCACCTACTGGCGCGCGGTGACGGGCGGCGCGCGGCATCCCCTGGAGTGGTATCGGGGGCCGGTGCGGGACGCGCTGCGCGCCTTGCGCAAGCCCAGCGCGCTGGCCGCGGGGCTGGCCCTGGCCGCGTTCGGGCTGGGGGCCTGGTGGGTGGCCCGCTACCCGTGGCCCACGCTGACCCTGGACGCCGAACGGCTGGCCGCCCTCCGGGAGCACGGCATGCCGAGCGTGGCCGGTTGGGGCCCGCTGAACGACCTGGGCTCCTGGCGGGGCTGGCTGGGCCTGTGGTGGCACAACCTGCGGGCCATGCTGCTGCTGGCCTTCTTGAGCCTGTTCTCCTTCGGCGTGGCCGGACTGCTCTACCTCATGGTGCCCTTCGCCATTCTGGGCGGCGGTCTGGTGCTGGCCCAGAAAGTGCTGGGCCTGGGGCCGGGCTGGTATCTGCTGGGGTTCGTGCTGCCCCACGGCAGCGTGGAGATTCCGGCCATCCTGATCTTCGGCGGCGCGGTGCTGCGTCTGGGCGCGTCGCTGGCCGCGCCCGCGCGCGGCCAGACCCTGGGCGCGTTCTGGCTGCGGGCCCTGGGCGAGTGGACGCGGGTCATGGTGGGCGTGGTGCTTCCCCTGCTGGCCGTGGCCGCGGCCCTGGAAGCGTATGTCTCGCCCCGGGTGGCCCAGTGGGTGCTGTGGCGCCTGATGGTGGGAGGTTGAGGATGAAACTCCGTTGGGGCCGGGCGACTCTTTTATGGCTATACGCAATCGGGGCCCTGTTGTTGGGCGGCTGCGGAGGGCCGCGGCGCGCCAGCCCCCAGATTCCGCCCACCTTCGTGCCGCCCACCGCGGCGCCCGTGCCCACCGCGGCCCAGGCCAACCCCCAACCCACCATCCTGGTCACCACCCCCACGGCTCCCGCGTGCACGCCCGACCTGCGCTTCGTCGCGGACGAAACCATCCCCGACGGCACCGAAGTGCCGCCCCAGGCCACGCTGCTCAAAGTGTGGCGCGTGCGCAACGCGGGCACCTGCCCCTGGGGCCCGGGCTACACCCTGCGGTTCGTGGCCGGCGATCCCCTGGACGCGGAGCCCGAGCAGCCCCTCTTCCCCGCGCCGCCGGGCGGCGAAACGCGCATCCAGGTGCGCTTTCGCGCCCCCGCGGAGCCCGGCGTGTACCAGAGCGTATGGCAGGCCGCGGACCCGCAGGGCGTGGTCTTCGGCGACCCCATCTTCATCGTCATCGAAGTGGTCGCGCCCACGCCGACGCCCGGCCAGACGCCCACTTTGGAAGGCACCCCGACCGCGGAAGGCGGATAGGCCTCGCCCCAACCCGCAAGTCCTTGCCCCTCGGTCACCCTTCCCTGCTGGTATAATGAGCATGGATTGCATGACGGTTTTCATCCCCTCAGGAGGTTGGCGCCCATGAGCACCCTACCCAAGTACGCGTTCTTCCGGGGCAAGATGGTGCCCTACAGCGAAGCCAAAGTGGGCGTGATGACCCATGCGCTCAACTACGGCACGGCCATCTTTGGCGGGCTGCGCGCGTATTGGAACGAGGAACAAGGTCAGGCCTATCTGTTTCGACCGGCGGACCACTTCCGCCGGTTGATGCTTTCCATGCGGCTGATGCGCATGGAACTGCCCTACACGGTGGAGCAACTCATTGACATCGCCAAACAAGTGGTGGCCGCGGAAGGGCATCGCACCGATGTGTATGTCCGGCCGCTGGTGTACATGTCCGACGAACTCATCGGCGTGCGGTTGCACGGCCTGACGCCCGATTTGACCGTGTTCTGCGTGCCCTTCGGCGGCTATATTAAAAATGAAACGGGCGCGCATGTGACCATCTCGGGCTGGCGGCGCATCGACGACAACATGATCCCGGCCCGGGGCAAGATCTCGGGCGCGTATGTGAACACCGCGCTCATCAAAACCGACGCGGCCCTGGCCGGATTCGACGAGGCCCTGGTGTTGACCCAGGACGGGCACATTGCGGAGGGCAGCGCGGAGAATGTGTTCATCGTGCGCGACGGCACCCTCATCACGCCTCCGGTGACGGACAACATCCTCGAAGGCATCACCCGCCGCACGGTCATGAAGTTGGCCCAAGACATGGGCGTGCCCGTGGTCGAGCGGCACATTGACCGCACCGAGGTGTACATCGCGGACGAACTGTTCCTCACGGGCACCGCGGCGCAGATCACCGCGGTCACCCGGGTGGACCATCGTCCGGTGGGCAGCGGCGAGATGGGTCCCATCACGGCCCGCATCCGCGAAATGTTCTTCCGGGTGGTGCGCGGCCAAGAGCCGAAGTACGCGTCCTGGCTGGTGCCGGTGTACGAGAAGTGAGCCGGCCCGCGTGAGCCGTACCGCGCGTCCCGGACTGTAGGCCACGGCCCGGGACGCGGTGTTTCTGGCGCCTGAACCCGGCCCTCCAAGTCGTGTCCCCCTGCCCCCGGTTGACGCCGAGGCCCGAGCAAGTATAATCAGAACACATTGTCCGCCCAGATGTCCCTACTCGAAGGAGGAGTATATGTCTCGACGCACCGCTCTGCTGTGGGCCGTGGCGGCCGTATTGGCCCTGCTGGCCCTGGTGGTCGCCGGGTGCGGTGGCAAGGCCGAAGAGGCCCCGGCCACCGAACAACCCGCGGCCGAAACCGCGGCGCCGGCCGAGGAGGCTACGCAGGCGACCCAAGAGGAAGCCACCGAAGAGCCCAAGGCCTTCGAGCCTCTGTCGGTCACCGCGGAGTGCAAGGGCAACAAGATCAAGGCCATCGAGGCGCTGGACGAGTACACCGTGCGCTTCACCATGTGCGAACCCGATCCCGCGTTCATGGCCAAGATCGCGTTCACGCCCTTCTTCATCTATCCGCAAGAGTGGATCGAGGCCAACGCGAACGAGGCGAACAAGGAAACCCTGCTCTCGCATCCCATCGGAGCAGGGCCGTACAAACTCGAATCCTGGAACCGCGGGGACAGCATCATCTTCAAGCGCTTCGACGACTACTGGGGCGGCCCTGCGGCCACCGAGACCCTGGTCTTCCGCTGGGCCACCGAGGGCGCGCAGCGCCTGCTGGAATTGCAAGCCGGCACCGTGGACTACATCACCAAACTGAGCCCCGACGACTACGACACCGTCAAGAACGACCCCAACCTGCAATTCCTGCCCGTGCCCAACCCCAACATCTTCTACATCGGCATCACCAACACCTTCAAGCCCTGGGACGATGTGCGGGTGCGCAAGGCCCTGGCCATGGGCATCGACCGCGAGCGCATCGTGAAGAACTTCTACCCCGAGGGCTCCGAAGTGGCCGACTTCTTCACCCCGTGCAGCATCCCCAACGGCTGCGTGGGTGAGCCGTGGTACGATTTCGACCTCGACGCGGCCAACGCGCTGCTGGACGAGGCCGGTCTGCCCCGGGGCGAGGACGGCATCCGCTTCAAGACCAAGATCTACTACCGGGATGTGTTCCGGGTCTATCTGCCCGAGCCCGGCCTGGTCGCGGTGGAGATCCAGACCCAACTGCGGGATAATCTGGGCATCGATGCGGAAGTGGTGGTCATGGAATCGGGCGAGTTCATCGCCAGTTCTACCAAGGGCGAGTTGGACGGCCTCTACCTGCTGGGTTGGGGCGCGGACTACCTGCATGTGACCAACTTCCTGGACTTCCACTTCAGCCGCAACAACCCGCAGTTCGGCGAGCCCTACCCCGAGATCTACGAGCCGCTGGAGAAGGCTTCGACCATCGCGGATCCTGAGAAGGCCCGGCCCTACTACGAGCAGGCCAACAACGCGATCCGCGAGTTGGTGCCCATGATCCCCGTGGCCCACGGCGCGGCGGCCGACGCGGCCCGCGCGGATGTGCAGAACGCCAAGGCCGCGGTGCTCGGCCCGCCCGACCTGCAGACCTTCGTGCCCGGCGACCGGGACACCCTGGTCTATATGAAGGCCGCGGAGCCCATCAGCCTGTACTGCGCGGACGAGACCGACGGCGAATCGCTGGACGCGTGCAAGATGGTGGGCGAAGGCCTCTATCGCTACAACGCGGACGGCGAGGCCATCCCCGCGCTGGCCGAGAAGTGCGAGGCCAACGAAGACTCCACGGTCTTCACCTGCACCCTGCGCCAGGGCGTGAAGTTCCACGACGGCTCCACGGTGGACGCCAACGATGTGGTGCGCACCTGGGACGCGTTGCTCAACGCGGCCAGCCCCTACCATGTGGGCAACACGGGCGCGTTCGAATACGCGGACTACCTGTTCGGCTTGATGAACAAGCCTGAGGAATAGCCCTCACCTCCGTCGGGGCGGCCGGTCTGCGGGCCGGTCGCCCCGGCATCCCGCTTCGTCACAGGGAGTGCCATGCTCCAGTACACCATCCGTCGCCTGCTGCTATCCATCCCCGTCCTGTTCGGTATTTTGTTGGTCACCTTCGTCTTGGCCCGGTCCATCCCGGGCGACCCGTGCAAGGCCATGCTGGGCGAAAAGGCCACGCCCGAAGTGTGCGAACGCTTCTACGAAGAGCACGGCCTCAACGAGCCCATCCCGGTCCAATTTCTGGTTTACATGAAGCAGGTGCTGCGGGGCGACCTGGGCCAATCCATTCGCTTCAGCCGACCGGTGTCCGTCATCATCCTGGAGCGGCTGCCCACCACGGTGGAACTCAGCCTGGCGGCCCTGACCCTGGCCGTGCTCATCGGCATCCCCCTGGGCATCGTGTCCGCGGTGTACCGCAATTCGCCCATCGATGTGGGCACCATGGTGCTGGCCAACACGGGCGTGTCCATGCCCGTGTATTGGCTGGGCCTGCTGCTGGCCTACACCTTCGCCCTGCTGCTCAAAGATACACCCTTCTGGCTGCCGCCCGCGGGTCGCCTGTCCGCGGGGGTGGTGGCCAAGCCCTTCTACGAGGTCTTCGGTTGGAATGTGCCTCAGGAGGGCGCGCGCTACTTCTTCCTGGAATTCATCGCCAACATGTACATCGTCAATTCGCTCATCACCCGGGACTGGGCCGTGCTCAAGGATGCGCTACAGCACCTGGCTTTGCCGGCCATCGCGCTGAGCACCATCCCCCTGTCCATCATCGCGCGCATGACCCGTTCGTCCATGCTCGAGGTGCTGCGGCAGGACTACATCAAGGCCGCGCGAGCCAAGGGGCTGCGCCGCCATGTGGTAATTCTCAAACACGCGCTGCGCAACGCGCTGCTGCCCATCGTGACCATCATCGGGCTGCAAGTGGGACTGCTCTTTTCGGGCGCGGTGCTCACCGAAACGATTTTCAGTTTCGCGGGCGTCGGGCGGATGCTCTTCGAGGCCATCACCGCTCGCGACTACCCCGTCATCCAGGGGTTCACCGTGGTCATCGCGCTCATCTATGTGGGCGTCAACCTGCTGGTGGACCTGTCGTATGTCTTCGTGGACCCGCGGATACGGTTGGAGTGAAGAGCAGGGAGCGGGAAGCAGGAAGCGGGGAAGTTAGAGGTTGGCGATAAAGTCGTCAGTCGGTAGTCGATAGTCAACAGACAAGCCATCTTTCAACCACCAACCACTAACTTCCGTGTTTATCCGTGTTCATCCGTGGTTTCACTTACCCGTGGTTTCAAGTTTCACCCGAGGAGCCCATGACCACGACATCGCCATCGCCTGAGACCGAAGTTCGCCCTGTGAGCCTGTGGCGCATCACCTGGCGGCGCCTGCTGCGGCAACGCTCCGCGCAAGTCGGCGGCGCGATTTTGCTCGCGCTGGTGCTCATCGCCATCTTCGCGCCCTTCATCGCGCCCTACGACCCGCTGGAAGTGCTCATCGGCAAGGAGGATGTGCGCAAGCGCGAGCCGCCGTGCATCCACCTGCTGGGGTGTCCGCCCGACAAGCCTCAGCACATCATGGGCATCGACGGCAACTTTCGGGATGTGTTCAGCCGGGTCATCTACGGCACGCGGGTGTCCCTGTTCGTGGGCTTCACCACGGTGACCTTCGCCATCCTGGCCGGCACCCTGCTGGGCGCCATCAGCGGCTACGCGGGCGGCTGGGTGGACAATGTGATCATGCGGCTCATGGATGTGCTCATGGCCTTCCCAT
>JAADEN010000184.1 GCA_013153375.1 Chloroflexota bacterium
TTCTTCGGCCGGGAAACGCCCGTGGAACTGGATTTCTTGCAAGTGGAAAAAGCCTGATTCGCTCAAAGTCGGTGGGAGGGCGCGCTGCAGCGCGCCCGTCCGACCACCCTTGAGGAGAGAACATCATGAAGAAACTGAAGGCGGTTGTCAAACTGCAACTGGAGGCCGGGAAGGCCAACCCGGCCCCGCCCGTGGGTCCGGCCCTGGCCCCCCACGGCGTCAACCTGATGGCGTTCTGCAAAGACTACAACGCCAAAACCAAGGACAAAATGGGCCAGATCATCCCCGTGGTGATTCAAATCTACACCGACGGGTCCTTCACCTTCCAACTCAAGACCCCGCCGGCCTCGTTCTTACTCAAGAAGGCCGCGGGCGTCGAAAAGGGCGCCGCGAACCCGCCCAAGGAGATCGTGGGCCGGGTGACCCGCCAGCAAATCCGCGAGATCGCGGAGATCAAAAAGCCCGACATGAACACCGACGACATCGAAGCCATCATGCGCCAGATCGAAGGCACGGCCCGCAACATGGGAATCGAGGTCGTGGACTGATTCGCCATTCGTGGGAGGGCGCGCCGCGCCCGCCAGCACCACAGGAGGTTTCATCATGCCCAAGCGTGGAAAGAAGTACTTAGAAGCCCTCAAGAAGATCGACCGCAACAAACTGTACTCGCCCGAAGAGGCCATCCGCCTGGTGAAGGATGTGGCCTACACCAACTTCGACGCCACCGTCGAGGCCCACTTCCGCCTGGGGGTGGACCCGCGGCACGCGGACCAGCAGGTGCGCGGCGTGGTCAGCCTGCCCCACGGCACGGGCAAGCAGGTGCGCGTGCTGGTCTTCGCCCAGGGCGAGGCCGCGCAGAAAGCGCGCGAAGCCGGCGCGGACTATGTGGCCGACAGCGACGAGTGGATCAAGAAGATCCAGAACGGCTGGCTCGACTTCGACATTGCCATCGCCACCCCCGACATGATGCCCAAAGTCGGGCGCCTGGGGCGCATCCTGGGCCCCCGGGGCTTGATGCCCAGCCCCAAGTCGGGCACGGTGGTCAAGCCCGAAGACCTGCCGCGGGTCATCAAAGAGGTCAAGGCCGGTCGGGTGGAGTATCGGGTGGACCGCACGGGCAACCTGCATGTGCCCATCGGCAAAGTCTCCTTCACCGACCAGCAACTGTACGAAAACCTGGCCGCGCTGGTGGACGCGGTCAAGAAGGCCCGCCCGGCCAGCCTCAAGGGCACCTACATCAAGCGCCTGACCCTGGCCCCCACCATGGGCCCCGGCGTCAAGGTGGATGTCAACAAGGCCCTCAACATGAGCGTGGACTGACCCGTTTTGGGGGACGGACAAAAATTTGGGCCCTGCCTGTGGTGGCAGGGCCCTCGCTTTTCCACGCCCCGGACGATTAGAAGCGCGGGCCGAAGACGCTGCGCAACGCCCGAGCCTTGGTTCCCGATTTGGCCCCGTTGTTCTGCCCCCCATACGGCGAGGGGATGTACTGCACCGAGGGGCGGCGCTGCGTGGCCTGGGGATACAGGGCCATCAACTGATAGACCTCGCGCGGCATGTCCGTGGACACATTGAGCCCGAAGCCCCGCGCCTCGTCCACGAAGATGGGGTAGTCGTGGGTCCAGGTGCCCGTGGCCAACTTGTGCGCCACGGCCTTGGCCTGTTCCTCGTCCATCTTGTCCTTCAGCAGGCCGTACACGAAGGTCTCCACCTGCTGGATGGCCTTGCGGCTGACATCGGCCAGAATCAGCGTCTGGTCGTCCATGTCTTTGGGCTCTTTCTTGTCCAGCACGCTGAGCACCGACGCGGCGGGGTATTGCCCCAACTGGGGATCCACCGGGCCCAGCACCGCGTTCTCGTCCATGATGATTTCGTCCGCGGCCAGCGCGATGAGGGTGCCGCCCGACATGGCGTAGTGGGGCACGAACACGGTCACCTTGGCCGGATGGTTCTTCAGGGCCCGCGCGATCTGGCCGGCGGCCAGCACCAGGCCGCCCGGCGTGTGCAAGATCAGGTCAATGGGCACATCGTCGTCGGTCAGTTTGATGGCCCGCAAGATCTCCTCCGAATCGTGGATGTCGATGTAGCGCGCCAGGGGGATGCCGAAGAAGGAAATGGTCTCCTGGCGGTGGATCATGAGGATGACCCGGCTCTTGCGTTTGCGCTCCAACTGGCGCATGAGCCGAAAGCGGGCCGTCTCCAGCATGCGCTGGCGCAAAATGGGTTGCAGCGACGAGATCAGAAAGATGAGCCAGAACAGATCCATGAAGGTCATGGTGGTTCGCCTCCCAAAAGCGAGATTTACCAGGGCCAGAACTCGTCAGGATACCAACGCGGGGCGCGGTCCGCGGGCGCGAAAGCCCGGGCGAAGAGCAGGCCGAAGAGGAAGCCGCCGATGTGGGCCCACCAGGCCACGCCGCCGCCCTGCATCCCTTGCGGCAGGGCCAGCGAGAACAGGCCCGAATAGAACTGCGAGAAGAACCACAGCCCCAGGTACAGCACCGCAGGGATGTCGATGTAATAGCCGAAGAACAAGAACACGGGCACCCAGGTGATGACCCGCGCTTGCGGATAGAACAGGAAGTACGCGCCCAGCACGCCCGAAATCGCGCCGCTGGCGCCCACCATGGGCACCCGGCTCCAGGGGGTCAGCGCGCCCTGCAACAGCGCGGCCGCCAGCCCGCTCAGGATGTAGAAGAGCAAATACCGGCCCGGGCCCATGCGGTCTTCCACATTGTCGCCGAAGATATATAGCGCCCACATGTTGCTGATGAGATGGAACCAGCCGCCGTGCAGGAACATGCTGGTGAACAGGGTCACCAGGCCCCAGAGCACCTGGCCGCCGAACAAGCGCGCGGGCACGAAGCCCCAGGTCGTGATGAAGCGCTCCTGCAGCGCGGGAGGGAGCGAAGCCTCGTAGAAGAACACGACCACATTCAGCGCGATGAGGCTCCAGGTGACCAGCGGAAAGGTGCGCGACCGAACGGTGTCCTGTATCGGAATCATGGCCTTCTCCCGGGCAAAGGGTCGGGGCCGAACCGCGCGCTCGGCCTGCGGGAAGTATAGCACAAGCCTGTTAGCGTGTTGTATAATTCCCGCGGATTTTGTCCGAGGTGCATCATCATGGAGTTCGTCTTGCCCACCCTGCGCATCGTGCCCACCGAGCGCCTCATCCCCCACGAGCACGCGGACGAGTCGCGCACGCACCCGCTGATTCGGCGCATCCGCGCCGCGGGCGTGTTCCGCGACCCGCCCGTGGTCATGCCTTTTCCGCAGGACCCCACCCGCTACCTGGTGCTCGACGGCGCGAACCGCACCGCGGCCTGCCGCCTCATGGGTCTGCCCCACGCGCTGGTGCAGGTGGTGGAACCCGACGCGGGCGCGGTGCAGGTCTTCTCGTGGAACCATGTGGTGTGGGGCCTGGACCCCGACGCGCTGCGCGCGGAGGTGGAAGGGGCCCTGGGCCGGGGCCTGGAGCCCCTCGACTACCCCGAAGCCGAAGCCCGTCTCGACGCGCAGGAGGCGCTTCTGCTGCTGGCCCTGCCCAACGGCCAGTACCTGTGGGCCCCGCGACGCAATCTGGACCTGGTGGCCTGGCTGCAGGAACTCTCGTGGGTCGTCGAAGCCTACCTGCGCCGCGGGCATGTGGACCGCACCGGCCTGCGCCGCACCGAAGAGGTCTCCCGCTCCTACCCCCGCTGGGCCGGGCTGGTGCTCTTCCCGCGCTTTCAAGTGCAGCAGGTCCTGGAGGTGGCCTGGCAGGGGTACAAATTCCCCGCGGGGCTGACCCGCTTCAAGATCACGCCGCGGGCCCTGCGCCTGCCCTATCCGCTGGAAGAACTGGCGGCCGAGCGTCCGCTGGAAGAGAAGAACCGCCGCTTGCAGGCCTGGCTGGCCGAGCGCCTGCGGGCCAAAGCCGTGCGTTTCTACGCCGAACCCACGGTGTTGTTCGACGAATGAGCGACCCGTCTCCCACCCGTTATCTGGCCGTGGACCCCGGGGAAAAGTACCTGGGCCTGGCCGTGAGCGACCCCACGGGGCGTCTGGCCCGCCCGCTGCGGGTGTTGCGCCACCGCTCCCAGCGGGAGGACGCGGCGGCCATCGCGCAGGTGGCCCGGGAAGTGGGCGCGGGCGTCATCGTGGTGGGCGTGGCCACCGATGTGGACGGGCAGCCCACCACTTTGCAGGCCCGGCGGGCCCGCAACCTGGCCCGGCACCTGCGGCGGGTCAGCGGCCTGCCCGTGGTGCTGTGGGACGAAACGGGCACCACCCAGGCCGCGCGCGCGGTGTGGGCCCAAACCCGTCGTCGCCGCCGAGCCCAGGAGCGGCCCGACGCGGCCGCGGCCGCGCTGCTGTTGCAGTCCTACCTGAACGCGCAACATCCGCCGCCCGAGCCCGATCTGCCCCCGCCCGAGGATGTGCCGTGGCCGTGACCTCCCGAGGACGCGCCTGGGGCTGCGGCCTGTTCCTGTTCGGGCTGCTGGCCGCGGCCTTCGTATTCACCGTGCTGCTGCCCGCCTGGGCCTTGCGCACCTTCGGCCCGCCCGCGCCCCATTGGTCCATGCCCCAGGTGTGGCGTCTGAGCGCGCAGTTGGCCTGGTACGCGCCTGCGTTGACCCGCGCCGCGGCCCCTGACGGCCCCGCGGTGGCCTTCGAGGTGCAGCCCGGCGAGCCCGTGGACGCCATCCTGGCCCGTTTGCAGGCCGCGGGGCTGGTGCGCAACCCGGCCGCGCTGCGGGTGTATCTGCTCTACACGGGCGGCGATCGGGGCCTGCAAACCGGGCAGTTCCCCCTGAGCCCGAGCATGACGCCCATCGAGATCGCGGCCGCGCTGCAGGTGCCGCGGCCCACCGAGGCCAAGTTGGGCGTGCTGCCCGGCTGGCGGCGGGAGGAGATCGCGGCCGCGCTGGCGTCCGCGGGCCTCACGGCCCTTTCCCCCGCGGACTTCTTGCGCGCCACCGACCGGGCCCTGCCCTACCCGGTGCCCTTCCCCGTGCCCGAAGACGCCAGCCTGGAGGGCTTCCTGTACCCCGGCGTGTACATCTTCCCCCGCGACGCCGGCGCGGAGGAGGTGGCCGAGGGCCTGGTGGCCGGCTTCACGGCCCATTGGAACCCGGCCTGGGCGCGGGCCTGGGCCGCGCACGGCCTCACGCCCTATCAGGGCCTGATTCTGGCCTCCATCGTGCAGCGCGAGGCCGTGGTGCCCGACGAGATGCCCCGCATCGCGGCGGTGTTCCTCAACCGCCTGGCCGCGGGCATGCCCCTGGCCGCGGATCCCACGGTCCAGTACGCGCGGGGCTGGACGGGCACCACCTGGTGGAAGACGCCCCTCACGGCCGAGGATCTGCGCCTGCCGTCGCCGTACAACACCTATCTGCATCCCGGCCTGCCGCCGGGGCCCATCTGCAATCCCGAAGCGCGGGCGCTGCAAGCCGTGGCCGAGCCCGCAGGGGTGGACGACCTGTACTTTCGGGCCGCGTGCGACGGTTCGGGGCGGCACCTCTTCGCCCGCACTTATCAAGAGCACTTGCAAAACGCGTGCCCGTGAGCGCGGGCTTCCCACGCGCCCGCCCTGCAGGAGCCGCCATGAACGCCCAAGCCTCCTCCCGACGCCATTATGCCGCGCTGGGGGCCGGCCTGACGGCCGCGTCCATCTGGGGCGCGATGTATGTGGTCAGCAAGGCCGTCATGGCCGTGGTGCCGCCGCTGACCCTGCTGAGCGCGCGGCTGGTGCTGGGCGCGCTGGCGCTGGCGCCCTTCCTGCGCTGGGGGAACCGCCCTCCGGGCCGGGCCTGGCCCCGCATTTTGGCCGTGGGCGCGGTGGGCTACGGCCTGTCGTTGAGTTTGCAGTTCGTGGGCACCCATTGGTCCACCGCGGCCAACGGCGCGCTGGTCACCACCGCGACGCCGGCCTTCGTGTTCCTGTTCGCCCGCGCGCTGCTGCGGGAGCGCATCCCGCCGCGGCGCTGGGCCGCGCTGGCCCTGGCCACCGCGGGTGTGCTGGTGGTGGTGGACCCGCGGCAGGCCCGCCTGGATCCGACCTTGTTCTGGGGCAATGTGCTGCTGGCCCTGGCCGCGCTGACCTGGGCCCTCTACTCGGTGCTGGTGGGCCAACTGGCGCGCGAGCACGACCTGCTGTGGGTCAGTGTAGGCGCGTTCGTGGGCGGCCTGCTGCTGGCCCTGCCCGCCAGCGCCTACGAGTTGACCACCGCGGGCCTGGGCGGGCCGCTGACGGGCCGCGTGGTGGCCGGCGTGCTGTTCGTGGGCCTGGGCTCCACCGCGCTGGCCATGGCCCTGTGGAACTACGCGTTCGCGCGCCTGCCTGCGGGCGTGGCCGGGCTGACCTTCTTCGCCCAGCCCCTGGTGGGCACCCTGCTCAGCGCGTGGTTCCTGCACGAGCCGCTGACGCCTGCGTTTTGGCTGGGCGCGGCCCTCATCGTCCTGGGCGTGCTGTGGGCCACGCAAGAGGGCGCCTGACCGTCCAGGGCGGGCGCTCGTGGTAGAATAAAATCCGCTATGAACACGGCATTGACCAAACTGCGCAAATTCTTGGAATTGGAAGCCCAGCGCGGCTACGACAATCGGGCCGTGACCCGCGGTCTGGAGAGCATCCTGCACACCTGGCCGCAAGAGGCCCGCAGCCAGGGCGTGCCCGAGGCCGTGGTGCAACAGGTGGTGGACGGGTTGCAGGGCTACGCGGCGCTGGATCCCGAGGCGCGCGCGGCCCGGCTGCGCGCGCTGTGGGACGCGCTGCACCAGGCGTTGCCGGAGCACTGGCCCGCCCATCCCGGCGACGAGGGCGCGGCGCGGCCCCGGCG
>JAADEN010000177.1 GCA_013153375.1 Chloroflexota bacterium
CGCGCGCGTCTCGTCCGCGGTGGGGCGCGGCGCGTCCCACGGCAGCGGCTCGTCGGCCCCGGGCGCGGGACGGGCCAGGTCCCACTCGGTCAGCGGCGCGGGGCGCTGGGCCAGGGGCGCATGGGCCAGCAGGGCCTTGCGCACCGCGCGCACCACGGCCCGGAACACCCGGTCCGGCTCCCGAAAGCGCACCTCGGCCTTGGTCGGGTGCACATTCACATCCACCGCGTCCGCGGGCAGGGTCAGGAACAGCACGGCCAGAGGATAGCGTCCCTTCATCAGCAGGTGCTCGTAGCCCTTGAGCAGCGCGGCCGTCAGCGCGGGGTCCCGCACGGGGCGGCCGTTGACGAAGAAGAGGATGTCGCGGCGGTGGCTGCGGGTGAGCCCCGGCGGGCTGATGAAGCCGTGCACGGCCAGACCCAGTTCCTCGGAAATCACGGGCAGCATTTGCCGCGCGTCGCGGGGACCGTAGATCAGGGCCAGCACCTCGCGGCGGTCGCCATGGCCCGCGGTGTTCAGGGCTACCCGGCCGTCGTGGGTCAGTTTGAAGCGCACCTGGGGGTAGGCCAGCGCGTAGCGCACCACCACCTCGTCGATGGCCCGCTTTTCGGTGCCGGGCCGCTTGAGGAACTTGCGCCGCGCGGGCACATTGTAGAACAGGTCTTCCACCCGGACCTGAGTGCCGGGCGGCATGGCCACGGGCTCGGGCCCGCGCACGATGCGCCCGCCCTCGACCACGATCTGCGCGCCCGCGTCCGCGTCCCGCGGCCGGGAGCGCAGGGTCAGCCGCGCGACCGAACCGATGGCGGCCAGGGCCTCGCCGCGGAAGCCCAGGCTGAGGATGCGGAACAGGTCCTCCGCGGTGGCGATTTTGCTGGTCGCGTGGCGCTGCACGGCCAGGGGCAGTTCCTGCGCCGGGATGCCGTGGCCGTCGTCGGTGACCTCGATGAGGCGCTGGCCGGCGCCCTGGATGCGCACCTCGACCCGCTGCGCGCCCGCGTCCAGCGCGTTTTCGATGAGTTCCTTGACCACCGACGCGGGCCGTTCCACCACCTCACCGGCCGCGATCTGCGAGACCAACTCGGGCGGCAAGGGGCGTATGGCCCGCGGGGTGCGAGAGGTTGCGTCGCTCATGGCGGGGATTATAGCAGAAGTTCGGGGAGCGGGGAGCGAGAAGCGAGGAGCAGAGAAGCGAGGAGCAAGGAGCAAGGAGCAAGGAGCGGGGAGCAAGGAAGAAGTTGGAAGTTGGTGGTTGGCCTGTCCTGACGACTGCCGACTAACGACGGACGACTGTGAAACCACGGAATTACACGGATGAGGACGGAGCGAAGAGCAGAAAGCCAGGAGCAGGCGAGCAGGGAGCGGAACGGCGCCAAGGAACGCTCCTTACCGCTCACCGCTCACCACTGACGGCTGACGACTGACCCCTGTCTTCTGACCCCTGACCTCTCACCACCGGCCACCGGCCACCGGCTACCGGCCAACGGCTATCGGCCAACGGCTATCGGCTCCCCACCCTCCTCACAATTGCTGCCATTCGTCATATTGCGCTTGTGACGCGTGTCACTATCTGGATCGCGGCCCGTCCGCTACACTTAATCTGAGTCGGAGAAAGGAAAATATAATCTTTCGACGCCGGGTACAACCCTACTCGCACGCTTTCACACCATGGAGGGTACTTATGACCACCACCAAACACCGCCTCCTCCCCTGGTGGATCGGCTTGGCGCTGGTGGGCGTCGTCTTGCTGCTGGCCTACGCGGCTGGCGCGGGCTTCGCGTCCGCGCCCGCGGCCGCGGCGACCGGCATGGACGCAGCCGCGCCCGCCGAAGAGGAAGACGATTCCACCGCCGACCATACCAAATTCGAGGAACTCCAGCGCGAGTTCCAGAACGCGACCGAGGTCACGCAGGCTTGTCTGGAGTGTCACACCGAAGCCGCCAAACAGGTCATGGAGAGCACCCACTGGACCTGGGAGTTTCCGGGCGGCGAACCGGGCGAGACCTGGGGCAAGCGCCATGTGATCAACAACTTCTGCGTGGCCGTGACCTCCAACTGGCCCCGCTGCACCAGTTGCCACGCGGGCTACGGTTGGAAGGACGACACCTTCTTCGACACCGCCACCGAAGCCCAGGTGGACTGCCTCATCTGCCACGACACCACGGGCACGTACAAGAAGTTCCCCGCGGGGGCCGGGCATCCCGTCTATGAGCCCAAGGAGTTCCCGCCGGGCAGCGGCAAGATCTGGGAGCCGCCGGATCTGGCCTATGTGGCCCAGAATGTGGGCCAACCCGGCAACAAGAACTGCGGCGCGTGCCACTTCTACGGCGGCGGCGGCGACGGCGTCAAACACGGCGACATGGACTCCACCCTGGCATCGCCGCCCAAGGATGTGGATGTCCACCTGTCGCCCGAGGGCGCGGGCATGGTGTGCGCGGACTGCCACAAGACCGAGGCGCACCAGGTGCCCGGCAGCCGCTATCGCATGACTCCCAAGGACACCCACGGCAAGGATCTGCCCGAGTCGGACGGCAACCCCACCACTTGTGAATCGTGTCACGGTCTGGCCCCCATGAAAGAGTCCAAACTGAACGATCATGTGGACAAGGTGGCCTGCCAGACCTGCCACATCCCCGCGTTCGCCCGCGGCGACAAGCCCACCAAGATGTGGTGGGACTGGTCCGTGGCCGGCGACAAGGAGCGGGGGGTGGAGAAGGACGAGAACGGTTGGGTGACCTACCACTACATGAAGGGCGAGTTCGTCTGGGCCAAGGATGTGGTGCCCACCTATCTGTGGTTCGACGGCGGCACCACCTACATGGTCGAAGGTGAGAAGATCGACCCCAACAGCGAGGTGTACATCAACCATCCCCAGGGCGCGCCCGACGATCCCAACGCCCGCATCTATCCGTTCAAGGTCTTCCGGGGCAAGCAGGGCTACGATCCGGTCAACCAGGTGTTGCTGGTGCCCCACCTGTTCCCCTTCAACAAGGAGGACAAGACGGCCTTCTGGAAGGGCTTCGACTGGGGCGAGGCGTTCCGCGTCGGCATGGAGACCGCGGGACTGGACTACAGCGGGCAATACGACTGGATCGAGACCACCATGTACTGGCCCATCACCCACATGGTGGCGCCTGCCGCGCAGGCCCTGAAGTGCAACGACTGCCACGCCGCGGACGGCCGCCTGGCCGAAGTGCCCGGCGTGTACATCCCCGGGCAGACCGGCCACCCCACCCTGGAGACCATCGGCTGGACGCTGACCGGCCTGACGCTGCTGGGAGTGGTGGTGCACGCGGGCTTGCGGATCGCCAATCGCAAGCGCGTCTGAGATCGCGTCCCTCTGCCTGGCATTTTCGGATGGGGCCGCGGCCCGGCCGCGCCCCATCCCCTCAAGGAGGAATCAAGGATGAAGACTCGACGCATCTACCTGTACACTCGCTTTGAGCGTTTCTGGCACTGGATGCAGGCCCTGCTCATCATCGGCCTGGGCATCACCGGCTTCGAGGTTCACGGCGCGTATTCGTGGCTGGGCTTCAAGACCGCCTACATGTGGCATGTGCGCTTCGGTTGGGCCCTGGTCGCGCTCATCGTGTTCGCCGCGTTCTGGCACTTCACCACCGGCCAGTGGCGCAACTATGTGCCCACCTTCGAGCGGGTGGGCGTGATGGTGCGCTACTACACCAGCGGCATCTTCCGCAACGAGCCGCACCCTTACAAGAAGAGCGAACTCTCGAAACTCAACCCCTTGCAGCGGCTGACCTACCTGGCGTTCAAACTCCTCATCGTGCCGATTCTGGTCACCACGGGGTTGCTGCTCATCTACTACAACCGCTGGCCCGAGTGGGGCCTGAACTGGAGTTTGGGCCAGGTCTCGTCGCTGCACCTGCTCGGCGCGTTCCTCATCCTCATCTTCTTCATCGTGCATGTGTACATGACCACCACGGGCCACACGGTGTTCTCGAACATCAAGGCCATGCTGACGGGGTACGAAGAAGTGCCGGAAGAAGAATGGGAAGTCGCGGCCGCGGATTGAGGTTCGCGGGGGAGAGGATCGAACCGCGCTCGTACGGCAACGCCCGGCCCGCAGCCTCGGGGGGAGAGGTGAGGGCGGCCGAGTCGGCCCCCGGTGGCGGCTTGGCCGGCGTGTAGGCTGCGGGCCCTTTTCTACGCTCATACCGTCTCGCTCGCTGCGGCGACCTCCCGCGAGGCCGCCGCAACGCGTGGGTTCTGGGCTATACTGAAGACAAACCTTTGGGGAGTTTCGCCATGTCGTTTCGCATCCTTCCCTTGCCCGCGCGCAAGCACATCGCGTTGGTGGCCCACGACAACATGAAGGACGATTTGCTCGATTGGGCCCGCGCCCATCGGGACATCCTGGCCCGCCATCACCTGTACGCCACGGGGAACACGGGCCGTTTGTTGCACGCGGCCCTGGGTTTGCCCATCCAGCGCATGCTGAGCGGTCCCCTGGGCGGCGACCAGCAAATCGGCGCCCGCATCGCGGCGGGCGAGATCCATGTGCTGATCTTCTTTTGGGACCCGTTGGAGCCGCATCCGCACGACCCCGATGTCAAGGCCCTGCTTCGCATGGCCCAGGTGTGGAACATTCCCACCGCGACCAACCGCTCGTCCGCGGATTTTCTGATCTCGTCGCCTTACTTCGACGCGGTGTATCCGCGGCGCGTGCCCGAGTATGGCGGTTCGGCCTGACCTTGGGGCCCGCGCGGCCTCACGGCCAGCGGGGGAACTGGTCGAAGCGGGGCGGACGCTTCTCCAGGAACGCGTCGCGGCCTTCCTGGGCCTCGTCGGTCATGTAGGCCAGACGGGTGGCTTCGCCCGCGAAGAGTTGCTGGCCCACCAGGCCGTCGTCCACCAGATTGAACGCGTATTTGAGGAAGCGGATGCTCATGGGGCTCTTGCGGTTGATGGTCTGGGCCCACTCGAAGGCCACCTTCTCCAGGTCCGCGTGGGGCACCACCGCGTTGACCATGCCCATCTGATGGGCCTCGGCCGCGGTGTACACCTTTTCGAGGAAGAAGACCTCGCGGGCCCGCTTCTGGCCGATGTGACGGGCCAGGTACGCGGAGCCATAGCCGCCGTCGAAACTGGCCACGCGCGCGTCGGCCTGCTGGAAGCGGGCGTGCTCGCGGCTGGCGATGGTCAGGTCGCAGATCACATGCAGGCTGTGGCCGCCGCCCACGGCCCAGCCGGGCACCACCGCGATGACCACCTTGGGCATGAAGCGGATCATGCGCTGCAGTTCCAGCACATGCAGGCGGGGCAGTTCGTAGCCGCCCTCGTAGCCGCCTTTGCCCCGCACCCGCTGGTCGCCGCCCGCGGAGAAGGCCCAACCGCCGTCCTTGGGCGAAGGCCCCTCGCCGGTCAGCAGCACCGTGCCGATGCGGGTGTCGAGCCACGCGTCGCGGAAGGCCTCCAGCATCTCGTCGATGGTCTCGGGCCGGAACGCGTTGCGCACTTCGGGCCGGTTGAACGCGATGCGGGCCACGCCTTGGGCTTTGTAGTAGGTGATGTCGCGATAGGCTTTGACCGGCTGCCAGTCCGCGGCCTTGTGGATGTACTTCCAGGTGTCGGGCATGGGCGCACCTCACAGGGGGGATGGACCGTTTTGCGGCCGGGTAGGATTATACCGCTGGCCGGCAATCTCACGGCTGAGGCGCGTCCTGGTCGGGCTCCGCGGTGCCCGCGGCCACCACATGGATCTCCTCGGCCAGCAGGGAGCCGTCCACCTGCCGCCAGGCGTGCACCACCACCAGATCGCCCACCTGGGGCTGAGGCCCCACGGTCTTGGTGAGGTCCGTGACCCGCACCGGCAGCCCGGCCACCCACCAGATGTCCCCCTCTTGCGCGGTCAGCGGGCCCGAGAATTCCACCTCCACGCCGTACATGCGCTCGACCGGCTCCGCGTGCCACAAAATCCACTGCTGGACGCGTGCGTCCCACACCGCGGCCACCTCGACCCATTCGCCCTCTTGCGGGTCGCCCACGATGTCGGCCTGGGGCGCGACAGTGAGTTCCAGGCCGTTGACCTGCCAGGTGCTCGGCCCGCGGCGCTCCAGCCGGCCCACGAATTCCACCTGCGCGCTCTGCTGCGCCCGCCGCCGCGCGGCGATGCGCACCTCCAGCGCGGTCCACGAGCCGTCGGCGTTCTCGTGGCCCAAAATCTCCACCAGGTCCCCCTCGCGCGGCACGCCGTAGATGAGGGTCTCTTCGGTCATGTACACCGTGCGACCGCCCACCCGCCACACCTGGCCCTGGATGTCGTCCACCGGCCCGACGAAGAAGGTCAAATCGTCGGCCCGGTGCAGCAGCGCCTGCGCGTGCTGGGCCGCCCAGCCGTTGATGACCTGCAACAGGTCCTCCCGCAGCGGCGGAGGCGCGAGCGCGGCCGTGGTCAGCAGTTCCGCGTTGAGGCGTTCTTCCAGCGCGGCCACCTCGGGGGGCAGGTCGCCCGCGGCCTGGGGGGACTGGCGGGCCAGTTGGGCCAGGTAGGCGTCCAGGTCGGCCAGGGCCTGTTCGGCCTGCTCGGTGCGCCCCTGTTGCAGAAGCAGGCGGGCTTCTTGCACCCGGTTTTCGGCAAAGGTGAGCAACAGCGCGGTCCGGCGGGTGGGATCGTGGGTCAGGTACAGCCGCGCGGCCTCGCTCCAGCGCTTGACCGGATAGAGGGGCGAGCCGGGCAAGGCGCGCTGCGCGGCCTGCACCGTGGTCACGCCCGCGCCCAGCGCGAGCAGCAGCACGGCCAGGGCCACGGTCCAGGCCCAAC
>JAADEN010000128.1 GCA_013153375.1 Chloroflexota bacterium
GGCTGCGGCCCCCGCGCCGCGCCCCGCAGGCGCGGGGTGGGCGACCGCGTCGATCCTGGACGCGGGCGCCCTCGAGAGCGACGCGGGAGCCTGGTCCACCCTTTTGGAGCAGACCACCTTCGGCCTGCGCACCGACGCCCAGGGCCGGGTGGAAACGCGGCGCCAGCCGCTGACGCCCGTCGGCGAGACCAGCCTGCGCACCCGCCAGCCCCAATGGGAGCAAGAGGAGGAACGCTCCGTTTTGGCGTTGCCGCTGAGTTACCAGAATTTCGAGATCCTTTTCGAAGGATTGGCTCCGAGCGGGCATCCCTGGCTGGAGGAAGACCGCGAGATCGTCCGCCAGACCTTGGAGCAGTTGGCCCTGGCCTTGCAGGACGCGTATCTGTTCACCAGCACCCAGCAGGCGCTGGCCGAGGTCGAGCGGCTTTACAAAGCCACCAGCCAACTCCTGGAGGGCACCACTTTTGCCCAGGCCCTGCAGGTGCTGGCCGAGCACACGGCCTTGAAGCAGGCCCACTCCCTGTACCTCTATCTGCCCAGCACCCGGTTCGCGGCCTCCGATTCCGATGCGGAGGAGACCGAGTCCGAGGTCGTCCAGGAGTTGCAGGCCCGCTGGCCGACCGACGCGGCCCTGGAAGTGCCGTCAACCATCGCTTGTTCCGCGGAGCAGGCGCACGCCGCGCGGCTGTGGTGGGCCCTGGCCCCCGACGATCCCCGCCTGCCGGCCGCGCTGCGCGAGGCCCTGCAGGCGCATCCTGAGGTGCGGGCGGTTTCGGTGGCCCCCTTGAGCGTCGGCCAGGATCTGGTCGGCTCGTTGGTGGCCCTGTTCACCACGCCCCCGCCGCCTCAACTGCCGCCGCGCGAGCAGCGCATCCTGCTCACCGTGCTTCGTCAGGTCGCGGGCTATGTGCGTTCCCTGGCCCTGCAAGAAGACCTGCGCGTGACCCTGGAACTGACCAATCGCCTGTATCGCATCGCGCTGGGCCTCAGCCAGGCCGAGAGTTTCGACGACATCATGCAGGTCATGTGGGAGTACACCCCCTTGGGCCGGGGCGCGCTTTCCACTTCCTGCGTTTTGTTCGAGCCGGCCATGACGCCGGAGCAAAGCCCCCAGTGGCTCGTCACCGCGTCCGTCGTGGCCGACGGCAAACCCGTGCCCACCCGCTGGCCGCGTCTGCCCTTCGCTCCCTCTTTCGAGGCCGCCCTGACCACCGAGGGCCCTTACCTGGTCGAAGATCGGGAAGGGGAAGAGCACCTGCGGCAGTTGTTCGTCCAAAACAAACCCTATTTGCTCCAGGACATGGACACCGATGTGGTCCTGTCGCGCAGTTTCCTGGACGAGTATCGCCGCTTCATCCCCGCGCGGAGCGGCATTCTGCTGCCCATGCGGGTCGGCGATTCGGTGGTGGGCATGATCACCGCCGCGTATCCCGACGCGCGCTCGTGGACCCGGGAGGAATTGCAGGTGCTGCAGGTCGCCGCGGCCCAGGCCGCGGTGCGGGCCCGCAGCCTGTACCTGCTGCAAGTGAGCGAGCGCCGGGCCCGTCAGTTGGAGACCGCCTCGGTCATCGCCCGCGACATCGGGCGCACCCTGTCGCTGGAGACGCTGCTGCACCGGGCCGTGGATCTCATCCGGGAGCGCTTCGGCTTTTACCACGCGACCGTGTTCCTGCTCGACGAGCGGGGCGAATACGCGGAAGCCCGGGCCGCCACGGGCGAAGCCGGGCGGGTCATGCTGCGCAGCGGGCACAAGTTGCGGGTGGGCTCCAAGTCCGTGGTCGGTCAGACCGCGGCCCGGGGCGAGCCCGTGGTGGTCAACGATGTGCGGGCCAATCCCGTGCATCGGCCCAATCCCCTCTTGCCCGACACCCAGGCCGAAGCCGCCTTCCCCTTGCGGGTGGGCGACCGGGTCATCGGCGTGCTGGATGTGCAGGCCACCACCACCTACGCGTTCACGCCCGAGGATGTGCAGGTGCTGCAACTGCTGGCCGACCAGTTGGCCGTGGCCGTGGAGAACGCCCGCGCCTACGAACTGGCCCGCCGCGCGTTGCAGGACATGCGCCGCGCGGACGAACTCAAGAGCCAGTTCCTGGCCAGCATGAGCCACGAACTGCGCACGCCGTTGAATTCCATCATCGGCTTCTCCCGCATCATCCTCAAAGGCATCGACGGCCCCATCACCGACCTCCAGCGCCAGGACCTGGAAGCCATCTTCAACGCCGGGCAACACCTGCTGGGCCTCATCAACGACATCCTGGACCTGTCCAAGATCGAGGCCGGCAAGATGGAACTCAACTTCGCGGAAGTGGATGTCGCCCAGGTGATCCGCGATGTGTTGACCACCACCCAGGCCCTGGTCAAAGACAAGCCCGTGCGCCTGGAGACCGACCTGGCCCCCGACCTGCCGCCGCTGCGGGTGGATCCCAAGCGCTTCCGCCAAATTTTGCTCAACCTGCTGTCCAACGCGGCCAAATTCACCAAAGAGGGGTACATCCGGGTGCGGGCCTACCAGGAGGTGGATCCCCTCACCGCGTACAGCGAAGTCATCGTCGCGGTGGAGGACACCGGGCCGGGCATCGCGCCCGAGCATGTCGAGCGCCTGTTCCAGCCCTTCTATCAGGTGGACAGCAGCCTCACCCGCGAGGTCGGCGGCACGGGGCTCGGTTTGGCCATCACCCGCAACCTGGTCGAGTTGCACGGCGGCCGCATTTGGGTCGAGAGCGAGCCCGGTCGGGGCAGCACTTTCTATGTGGCCTTCCCCGTCACTCCCACCGACGCCGCGGCCGGAGGCGAAGATTTCTTGCTGGTGTACGATGTCGATCCCGACGCGTTGCGCATCATGCGCCGCCAATTCGCGGTCAAAGGCTACCGCGTGGTGCAGGTCAAACACCTGGCCGAACTCATCGCCCGGGCCCAGGCCCTGCGCCCCCTGGCCGTGTTCGTCAATCCCTTCCTGGAGCGCCAGATGGGCGTCGAGGCCCTGCTGGAACTCAAGAAGCGCAGCGAAACCCGCTACTTGCCCACCTACTTCCTGGCCATTGACCCCGAGCGGGAAGAGGTGTTCAACACCCGCTGGCAGGTGATGCTGACCAAACCCCTCACCCGGGAGGATGTGGATTACCTGCGCTCCTTAGTGGGGGATCGCCAGGGGCCTTGGGTGCTGCTGGACCGGCATCCCCAGCACCTGGAGCACATGATGGAATTGCTGCGCGAGGCCGGCGTGGAGGACATTCGGCCGTGGCGCGCGGACGAGGCCGAGCAGCCCCCCGCGCTGCAGCCTTTGCCCGCGGTGTTCGTGTGGGACATGCTGGCCCCCATGCCCGCGCACGCCTTCCGCCACACCTTGCAGCAGGAAGTCCAGCAGGGCGGTCCCTACCTGGCCGTTGGCCTGCTGGACGCCCAGATGGATGCCGAGACCTGGGCCCAGTTCGAGGAGCGCCTGCGAGAACTCAAGGCCGTGTGCACCTATCCGCTGAACGAGGCGCTGACCTACCTGGAAGGGGCGCTCTACCACCTGGCCGCCCGCCGGGCCGCGGCCGAGGCCGACTGAACCGGGCCGCCTCCAACCTGGGCCTGCATTTGCTGGGGAGCGGAGGTGAGATCCCGCTCCTCACGATTTTTCTCCGCGAGGTAGTCACTCATGAGCCTTCATCGCATTCAAAGTCGCTGCATGGACTGCGGACACACTTTCGACTTTCATCCTCTCACCGCGCGCTGCCCCCAGTGCGGCAGCGAGTGGTTGCAGGCGGAATACGACTACGATTTGGCCCGCGACCGTTGGCTGCGGCACCTGGCCGACCGGCCTTTCAACCTGTGGCGCTACCACGAATTGCTGCCCGTGCAGCACGCGCCGCCGCCCATTGATTTGGGCGTGGGGGGCACGCCCTTGCTCGCCTCGGTGCACCTGACCCAGATGCTCAAATTGCCCCACCTGTACATCAAGGACGAGCGCCAGAGCCCGACCTCGTCGTTCAAAGACCGCCAGGCCGCGGTCACCATCGCGGCCTTGCAAGAGAGCGGCCTGACCGAGATGGTGGTGGCCTCCACGGGCAATGTGGCCATCGCCTACTCGGCCTACGCGGCCCGCGCGGGCATCAAACTGTGGGCCTTCCTCACCTCGCTGGTGCCTCAAGAGAAGATGCGCGAGGTCGCCATCTACGGCACCCAGGTGGTCAAGGTCACCGCGTCCTACGACGAGGCCAAGCAGATCGCGGCCGAGTTCGCGCGGCAGCGCGGGCTCTACATCGACCGGGGCGCGCGCTCCATCCCCACGGTGGAGTCCATGAAGACCCTGGCCTTCGAGATCAGCGAACAACTGACTCGCCAGCATCCCGAGGCCCGCTACGACAGTTTGCCCTGGCGCGCGCCCGACTGGTACTTGCAGGCCGTGAGCGGCGGCTTGGGCCCCATCGGCGTGACCAAGGGCTTTCGCGAACTGTACCGCATGGGTTTCATCGACCGTTTGCCCAAACTGGGCATCGTGCAGGCCGAAGGCTGTTCCCCCATGGTGCAGGCCTGGCAGCAGGGCAAGGCCCAGGCCGACCCCATCCCCCGGCCGCGCACCCACATCACCACCCTGGCCACGGGCAACCCCGGCCGGTCGTACACCCTGCTCTACGAGTATGTGCGCGAGCACGGCGGCACCTTCGTGGCCGTGTCGGACGAGGAGGCTTTTCGGGCCATGCACACCCTGGCCAAAATGGAGGGCCTGTCCATGGAGCCCGCGGCCGCGGTGGCCTTCGCCGGCCTCATCAAACTGGTGCGGGAGGGCGTCATCCAGCCCCACGAGACCGTGGTGGTCAATTGCAGCGGCCACACCATGCCCATCGAGTCCCACATTTTGGGCGAACGCTGGGCCCGGCATGTGGTCGTGGCCCGCGGGGCCGGGTCGGATTCGCGCGCCGCGCCGCCCCAGGAGGGGCTGCTGGCCGCGCTGAGCACCATCGCCACCGAGCGGTATCCCCGCATCCTCATCGTGGACGACCACGAGCCGGCCCGCATCCTGTTGCGCCGCATCCTCCAATCCCTGGGCGATTACACCATCCTCGAGGCCGCGGACGGCTACCAGGCTCTGGAGATGGCCCAACAAGACCCGCCCGATCTCATCATCCTGGATTTGATGATGCCGGGCCTGGACGGCTTCGCGGTGCTGGATTCCCTCAAGTCGCATCCGGCCACCGCGCACATCCCCGTCATCGTGGTCACGGCCAAGAGCCTGACCACCGAAGAGCAACAGCGCCTGCGTCAAATGGCCCGTTTGATGTACAAAGGCGAGTTTCTGAGTGATGAGTTCTTCGCCGAAATTCGTGAGTTGCTGGCCCGCGCGCGTTGAGTTCACCCGGCTGTGAGGGGAGAGGGTAGATGGGCGTGCCATGGCGTTCTCGTTGGCGACGAGTCGGAACCGTCTCCGCGTTGCTGTCGGCCTTCTTCTTGGGCCTGACGCCCATTTTCGGCAAACTGGCCATCGTGCGCGGCATGGCGCCTTTGGGCGTGGCCGCGTGGCGCACCGTGCTGGCCACCCTGTTGCTGTACCTGGTGCTGCGCGTCTGGCGGCCCTCCTGGCTGTACATCCATCGCCTGGGCTTGCTGGGCTGCCTGCTGGCCGGCGCCATCAACGGCCTGGGCTCGCTGTTCTACTACAGCGCCCTGGCGCGCATCGACGCGTCGCTGGGCCAGTTGCTCTACTCCCTCTACCCCGTGTTCGTGGGGCTGTGGCTGTGGCTCGACCGGCAGGCGCCCGGTCGGGTGACCTGGGTGCGGCTGGCTTTGGCCGTCCCCGCGGTGTATTTGCTCACCGCGGGCGGCGCTTCGGGCCCGGTGGACTGGCTCGGCGTGGGCATGATGCTGCTGGCCTCGGCCCTGTACGCCTTGCACCTGCCCGTCAACCAGCGGGTGCTCTACGAGGCGCCTGCGCCCACGGTCACCCTCTACACCCTGGCCGCGATGAGCGGCGTGGTGGTGCTGGCCTACGCCTGGCTGGGGCCCTGGCAGGTGCCCGTGGATCCCGCCCTGGGCGGCCCTGTGCTGGCCCTGACCCTGGTCACCTTTCTCTCGCGCTTGACCCTGTTCCTGGGGGTCAAGCACATCGGCGGCATGCACACCGCGCTGCTGGGGCTGGGCGAACTGCTGGTCACCGTGGCCTTTGCCCATTGGTGGTTGGGGGAACGGCTGACGCCGCGGCAATGGCTGGGCGCGGCGTTGCTCCTGGCCGTCCTCCTGTTGAGCCGTTGGGATCGCCCGGCCGCGCCGCCCAAACCCGGTCGCGGGGGCTGGCTGCAATGGCTGGAGCCGCCCGACTTTCGCACCTGAACGGAGGCTTCCATGTCGGTGTACAACAAACTGGTGGCCCGCGCGCTGGATCGCATCGCGCGGCTGCTGCAAATCCAAGGCGAGGACGCCTTCAAGATTCGCGCTTACCAGCGCGCCGCGGACACTTTGCGCCATTGGCCTGAGGATGTGCGCGTCGCGTGGCAGGCCGGCCGGCTGACCGACATCCCCCACATCGGCGCGGCCCTGGCCAAGAAGGTGGACGAACTGCTGCGCACCGGGCGGCTGACCTATCTGGAGCGGCTGGAGCAGGAGGTGCCGCCCTCGCTGCTGGCGTTGCTGGACCTGCCCGGTTTGGGGCCGACGCGGGTGCGGGCTTTGTGGCAGCAGTTGGGCATCACCTCGCCCGCGGAACTGCGGGCCGCGCTGGACGCGGGGCAGGTGCAGGGCATCAAGGGCCTGGGCCCGCGCACCCAGCAGCGTTTGCGCGCCGCGCTGGCC
>JAADEN010000136.1 GCA_013153375.1 Chloroflexota bacterium
AGCCCTTGACCTCGACCAGGTCGCCGACCTGGATGTCGCCCTCGATCTCCGCGTCGCTGACGAGCACGGTCTGGCCGCTGATGATCCAGGTGTCGTCCTCCATGCTCTCCACCAGGCCCACGAACTCGATGTAGAACGCGTCGCCCGGCGTGGGCGATGGTTCCGGCGTAGGCGAGGGCTCGGGCGTCGGCGTCCCCTCGCTGGTGGGCGTGGGGGACGGGGTATCGGAGGGCATGACGGCCAGGACGGGCACATCTACGGGGACGGGCAGATTTTGCAGCGTGCTTTGGGCCTCTTGGGCGATCTGTTGCATTTGGACCACCATGTCGGGCTTGCCGACTTGCTGAACGGCCTGTTGGGCCGCGGCCAAATGCTGTTCCAGGTTGCGCGTCGCTTGCAGCAACGCCTGGGTATCGCCCTCTTGGGCCAGGGCTTGAATTTCGGCCAGGCGCTCCTGGGCGAACCGCAAGTGCAATTCGGCCTCGCTGGCCGGGTCGAAGGCCAGATGCAACCGGAGTTCTTCCACGGCCAGATCCACCGCATAGAGCGGTTCGCCGGGCATGGCCTGGTCCGCGGCATGTACCGTCGCCGCGGTACCGCCGGTGAAGACTGCCAAAACGAGAATAAGAAATGCGATCGTCGGCATGGCTCGTTTCTCCTGCCAAAGGGATCGGATCGTGTGTCCCTTAAGACGGGGCAGGAGGGGGA
Source organism: Chloroflexota bacterium (assembly GCA_013153375.1). Lineage (GTDB taxonomy): Bacteria > Chloroflexota > Anaerolineae > Anaerolineales > DRMV01 > JAADEN01. Next base: position 709 of record JAADEN010000136.1, read on the forward strand.
ACGATACGGGTAAAAAGCCGAACCGCCGTTTTTTGCGTCGGGTGGCTTCCTGTTCGGCCTTGAGACGCGCGACTTCGGCGAGGAACGCGGCTTTTCCCCGCGCCGCTCGCCGGGGGTGTCGTGGAGGCACCTCTTCCAGCACGCGCAAGGCCGCACGCACGCGAGGGTCCAAAACTTCCTCAGACATAATGTGCCTCCCATTGGCTCAGCAATCGGCGTAGCCGAGCCAAAGCCCGATGTTGGAGCGCCTTGACCGCGCCCACGGGCTTTTCCAGAGCCTCTGCAATTTCGGCGTTGGACCAACCCTCCAGGAATTTGAGCACGATGACCTGCCGTTGTTCGGGTGTGAGTTGTCGTAACACCGCGCGCACCTGGGCCTGTTGCCAGCGTTGGGTGACCAACTCCTCGGGGCTGAGGCCCTCGGCGAAGAGGATGTGCGCGTGGTCCTCCAAGTCGTCTTCGGGGCGGCGACGATAGAAATCGGTGATCCAGTTGTGCGCGATGCGATACAGGTAGGCCTGCAACGCCCGGCGTGGTCCTTTGCCGTTGTGGAGCGCGTGCAAGAAGCGCGAAAAAGTCTCCGCCACGCACTCCTCCGCCGCATCCTCGTCGCCCAACAGGCGCATGGCGTAGCGATAGAGTCGTGGGCTGTACATATCGTAGATTTGCGCCAAGGCGTGGGTATCCCATTCCCGGGCGCGTGCCAACAGGGTCTGTTCATCCATGCGCGTTTCCCCGGTTCATTCTGTAAGACGAAAAAAGGCCCCAAACGATACGGGTAGAAGCCAAATTGCTATACGACGAGTATAATGCCCCTTGGGGAGGAAACGATGAGCGAGACTTGGCACTTCACTTTCTTGCGCCACGCGGAGTCGGTCGGCAACGCGCAGGGCATTCGCCAGGGCCAGGGCGATTTGCCCCTCACCGACGCGGGCCGGGAGGCCACTCGGGCCCTGGCCAGGCGCTGGCGGGAGGCCGGGCTGCGTTTCGACGCGGTGCTGACCAGCCCCTTGCGCCGAGCCGCGGAGACGGCCGAGATTCTGGCCCACGGGTTGGGCCTGCCCCCACCGCAAACGGATCCGTTGCTCATGGAGCGGGCCATCGGGGCTTTCACCCTGCGCCCGGCCCACGAAGTGCGTTCCCAGGAGCCCGCGTTCTTGCCCTTGTACGCGCCCGTGGGCGGGACGGGCGAGAGCATTTGGGATTTGTATGTGCGCGCCGGGCAGGCCGTCGCGGCGTTGCTGCGGCGTCCGCCGGGCCGTTATCTGGTGGTGGCGCATGGCATGTTCTTGAACATGTTGTTGCACGCGGTGCTGGGCATTGCGCCGCAGTCCAATTTCGCCGGCCACGCCTTTGTGCTGCCCAACCTGGGCGCGGCCGTGCTGGAGTACCACGCCGCGGCCAGGCGCCCGCGCTGGGTGTTGCTGCACTTGGCCGGTCCGACCTGCCTTCCGCCCTCGTAGGCCCCCACCGCGCCTGGGCCGTAAACCCGCGGCGCCTGGCGCAACGCGCCCGGCCCAGTGAGGATTGTCCCTTGGCAACCGGCCCAGGTCGGAGTATGCTGAGTAATGCCGTACGAGATGTATCCGCATTGATTCAGGAGGCGCGGCATGAGCGACTATCGCATTGAAAAAGACTCGCTGGGCGAGGTCAAAGTGCCTGCCGAGGCTTACTGGGGCGCGCAGACCCAGCGGGCCATCGAGAACTTTCCGATCAGCGGCATCCGCTTTCCGCGGGTCTTCATCCAGGCCCTGGGGCTCATCAAGTACGCGGCCGCCAAGGTGAACCGCGACCTGGGGCTGCTGGACGAGGAGCGCGCCCAGGCCATCATGCGGGCTGCCGAGGAGGTGGCCGCGGGCAAGTGGGACGCCCACTTCCCGCTGGACATTTTCCAAACGGGCTCGGGCACCAGCACCAACATGAACGCCAACGAGGTGATCGCCAACCGGGCCAACGAACTCCTGGGGCAGCCCCTGGGCACCAAGCATCCCGTGCATCCCAACGACCATGTCAATCTGGGGCAGTCGTCCAACGATGTGATTCCCACCGCGATTCACCTGGCCGCTTACTTGCAGGTGGACCAGGTGCTCCTGCCCGCGCTGGAGCACCTGCGGGATGTGCTGCGGGCCCGCGCGGAGGAGTGGGACCATCTGGTCAAGACGGGGCGTACCCACTTGATGGACGCCATGCCCATTCGTTTGGGGCAGGAATTCTCCGGTTGGGCCCGGCAAATCGAGTTGGGCATCGAGCGGGTGAAGGCCGCGCTGCCCCGGCTGGCCGAACTGGCCATCGGCGGCACCGCGGTGGGCACGGGCATCAACACGCATCCCGAATTCGGCCGCCGCATGGCCTCGGAACTGAGCCGTTTGACGGGCCTGCCTTTGCGGGAGGCGGAAAATCACTTCGAGGCCCAGTCGGCCCAGGACGCGGCCGTGGAATTGAGCGGCGCGCTCAAGACCGTGGCGGCCAGTTTGATGAAGATCGCCAACGACCTGCGCTGGATGAACAGCGGCCCCATCGCGGGGCTGAGCGAGATTCGCCTCAAGGCCCTGCAGCCCGGTTCGTCCATCATGCCCGGCAAGGTCAATCCCGTGATCTCCGAGGCTGTGCGCATGGTCGCGGCCCAGGTGTTCGGCAACGACGCAGCCATCACCTGGGGCGGCGCGCTGGGCGACTTCCAGTTGAATGTCATGTTGCCCGTCATCGCGCACAACCTGCTGCAATCCATCACCATTTTGGGCAACGCGGCCCGGGTGTTCGCGGACAAGGCCATGACCGATTTCACCGTCAACGAGGAGCGCATCCGGGAACTGGTGGGCCGCAATCCCATCCTGGGCACCGCGCTCAACCCCATCATCGGCTACGACAAGGCCGCGGAGGTGGTCAAGAAGGCCCTCAAAGAGGGGCGCACGGTGAAAGAGGTGGTGGTGGAGATGGGCCTGCTCACGCCCGAGGAGGCCGAGCGGGTGCTGGATCCGCGCCGTTTGACCGAGCCTGGTTTGCGCAAGAAGGCCTGAGGCCGGGGCCTCGGACCTTTAGAACCGGAACGAAGTGCGCGCGGGGCGGCCTTCCGACCGAAGGCCGCCCTTGCGTTGGGGCCGGAGCGCGGCGCAGGGTGGCGCGGCCGGGCCGACGGCCTGGCGAGGTTGCCCCGGGTCGCGCCGCGCGGGCTACGAAACGAGCAAACTTTATCGCGGATGGGGCCCGAAGGCGTCTTTTTTAAGGCCTACGCGCCCCTGACACCTGACATTGATACATCCGCGCAGGGCCCGGCCCGCGTTGACACCCTATAGCCCGCGTGTTATACTCTCGTGAGAATTCGCACAAAACCCGGTTGGGGTCGCGACCACGCCGCGTTGCGGCCCGCACTTTTGCGCCAGGGGCTTTACCATGTTGTGGCAATACATTCCCATCGCCATCATGCTGGTCCTTTCCACGGCCCTGGCCGTGCTCATCATCCTGTTGGATGCCCTGTTAGGCCCGCGTAAGCCGACCTTTCGCAAACTCAGCCCCTACGAGTCGGGCATGGTGCCCATCGGCCCGGGCATGCGCCGCCAGCCGGTGCGCTTCTACCTCATCGCCATGCTCTTCCTGCTCTTCGATGTGGAAGTCGTCTTCTTGCTGCCCTGGGCCGTGACCTTCCGCAAACTGGGGCTGTTCGGCCTGCTGGAGATGCTGGTCTTCATCGCCATTCTGCTGGTGGGCTACATCTACGCCTGGAAAAAAGGAGCGCTGGAATGGGAGTAGAGCACAAACTCGGCGAAATGGGCATCGTGACCACCACCTTAGAGCAGGCGGTGAACTGGGCCCGCACCCGGGCCATGTGGCCGCTGCTCTTCGGCCTGGCCTGCTGCGCCATCGAGATGATGGCCGCGCAGGCTTCGCACTATGACATGAGCCGTTTCGGCATGGAGTTGATGCGCCCCAGCCCCCGGCAGTCGGACTTGATGATCGTGGCCGGGCGGGTGACCCGCAAGATGGCCCCCGTGTTGCGCCGCCTGTACGACCAGATGGTGGAGCCCAAGTGGGTCATCGCGATGGGCGATTGCGCCTCGTGCGGCGGCGTGTTCAACAACTACGCGGTGCTGCAGGGCGTGGACGAAGTGGTGCCCGTGGATGTGTATGTGGCCGGTTGCCCGCCGCGGCCTGAGCAACTCATCCACGGCGTGTTGACCCTGCACGCCAAAGTGATGAAGGAACATCCTTTGCGGCAGCGGGCGTGAGCCCGGCCGTTCGCGGAGCCCTTCCCCCAAGGAGACCGGGCATGGACGCGTACCTGACCGATGTGGTGATGCCCACTTTGCAGCAGCGCCTGGCCGCGGAGCCGCAGGTGTTTCGCGGCGAGGTGTCCTTCGTGGTGCCGCCCGAAGGGCTGGCCGAGGCCGCGCGGCTGCTGCGGGACGAACTGGACTTCGACGCGCTGCTGGATCTGACCGCGGTGGACTACTGGCCCGAGGGCCGGCCCCGCTTCCAGGTCATCTATCAGTTCTACTCCTACACCCACAATGTGGCCGTGCGCCTGCGGGTGCCCGTGGAGGAGGACGCCGCGGAGGTGCCCTCCCTGGTGGACCTGTACCCCAGCGCCAACTGGTACGAGCGGGAAGTGTGGGATATGTTCGGCATCCGCTTTGCCGGGCATCCTGACCTGCGGCGCATCCTCATGCCCTACGATTGGGTGGGGCACCCTCTGCGCAAGGATTACCCCCTGGGCTACGAGGAGCCGCAGTTCACCTTCAACTTCGACGACATCGAGCGCCGCAAGCCGCGGCCCCGGTCTTGACCTCGACGCCTCAAGGAGCGGCTCACATGCTGGAGCGCATGGAAATCACGGTGGACGATCTGCGGCATTTGGTCTCGGAGCGCGCGCTCACGGGCGAGACCATGCTGCTGAACATGGGGCCCCAGCACCCCTCGACCCACGGTGTGCTGCGGTTGCTGCTGGAACTCGACGGCGAGGTCATCGTCAATTGCATCCCCGACATCGGCTTTTTGCACACGGGCATCGAAAAGAACATGGAGGCCAAGAATTACATCAAGGCCACGGTGATGACCGACCGCATGGACTACCTGAACACCGTGGGTAACAACCTGGCCTACGCCCTGGCGGTGGAAAAACTCCTGGGCATCGATGACATTCCCGAGCGGGCCCAGGTCATTCGGGTGCTGCTCGCGGAGTTGCAGCGCATCGCGTCGCACCTGGTGTGGCTGGGCACCCACGCGCTGGACCTGGCCGCGATGTCCGTGTTCCTCTACTGCTTCCGCGAGCGGGAGATGATTTTGGAAATCATGGAAATGGTCTCGGGCCAGCGCATGATGACCACTTACATCCGGCCCGGCGGCCTGTGGCGCGATGTGCCCCCCGGCTTCACCGACGCGGTGCGCCGCTTCGTGGACTACTTCCCCGCGCGCATCGACCAGTACGAGGCCCTGCTGACCGAAAACCCGCTGTTCATCCAGCGCACCAAGGGCATCGGCGTGCTGCGCCGCGAGGACGCCATCGCCCACGGCGCGACGGGGCCCATCCTGCGCGGGTCGGGCATCAAGTACGACATTCGCAAGGCCCGGCCTTATAGCGGCTACGAGACCTACGACTTCGAGGTGCCCGTGCGGCCCGAGGGCGATGTGTACGCCCGCTATCTGGTGCGCATGGAGGAGATGCGCCAGAGCCTGAAGATCGTCCGCCAGGCCCTGGACCGGCTGGAGAAGACCGAAGGCCAGCCCGTGCGCACGCCCAACCGCAAGTTCGTGCCGCCGCCCAAGTCCGAGTTGGCCCACAGCATGGAGTCCCTGATCCACCACTTCAAGTATTGGACCGAGGGCTTCCACGCGCCCAAAGGCGCGGTGTACGCGGCCGTGGAGTCGCCGCGCGGGGAGTTGGGCTTTTACATCGAAGGCAACGGCGGGCCCAGGCCCCAGCGGGTGCACGCGCGCACGCCGTCGTTCGCCAACCTGCAACTGCTGCCCCTGATGTCCAAGGGCCACATGGTGTCGGACCTGGTGGCCATCATCGGCAGCATCGACATCGTGCTGGGCGATGTGGATCG
>JAADEN010000221.1 GCA_013153375.1 Chloroflexota bacterium
GGTGTGGCCGCGGGGGCCAGCCCTTGCCACACGAAAGTGCGGGCTTCGCTCACCGCGCCGGCCGGCTCCCAGATGGGATTGCCTTCGTCGTCGGTGCCCACCTGCCGCACGGTGACCACGGTCCAGCGGTACACATGGGGCTGGGCCTCCTGATGGCGGAACTCCTCGGGCACGATGAACTTGGTGTCGGTCACATAGGCCACCAGGCGGCGCTCCTCGTCCGCGGTGATGTCCACGATGGTCACCGCGTAGGCCTCGTTGTCGCGCAACTCGCCCACCGCGGCCCACTGCAGGGTCACCGTGTCGGCCAGGTCGTACACCGCGCCGTCGGGCGGCAACAGCAGTTGCGGCGCCGGATACGGCGGCGGCGGCGTGGGCGTCGGCGTGGGCCCCGGCGTAGGGTTCCGCATGCACAGCGGAATGACCAGCGTCTGGCCTTCCTGGACGAAGTTGTTGACCAGGCCGTTCCATTCTTTGATGGCCTCGATGGGCACATTGTAATTCAGCGCGATGCTCGACAGCGTATCGTTGGCCCGCACCGTGTAGGTCACCTTGCTGCACGCGGTCTCGGTGGCCTCTTGCGGGCTCAGCGTGGCCGTGGGCGGCGAAGTGGGCGTCGGCGTGGGATGCGGGATGAGCAACTTCTGCCCCACCACCAGGTTGCAGCGGGTGCCCAGGTTGTTCAACAGCATGATGGACTGCACCGACACATCGAAGGTCGCGGCGATGGAGAGGCAGGTGTCTTGCGGCTGGACGATGTAAGTCAACGGCGTGGGCGAAGGCAAAGGCGTGAGGGTCGGTGTGGGGGTCACGGGTGTGGGGGACGGGGACGGTGTGGCCGTGCCCGTAGGCGATGGCTTGGGCGTGGGTTCGACGATGCGGTTGGTGCCGCTGAGCAGCACATAGACCGCGCCCGCGCCCAGGGCGACGAAAAAGGTCAACACGGCCAGCGCGACCGGCAAACTCAAGGTGATCTCGGGGAAGCGGCCCCCGCCGAACACTTCGGCTTCGGGACGGCCCACGGGCTCGTCGGCCGCGGCGTCCAGCGCGGCGCCGCACACCGGACATTGCGTCGCGTCCTCAGGGACGCGCGAACCGCAGGTAGGGCATAAATGGGGTTCTGCGTTCATACTTCCTCTCAGGCCGGGCGGTTCCCGGCCTGCGCATTATACCATCCCCCTCCTCTTAGCCTTCTTCCCACTGATACGCGACGCCCACCAGGCCCGGCCCGGTGTGGATGCCCAGCACGGGCCCGATGATTTGCCGGATGACCTCGATGGGCTGTAGGCGGGTGAGCAGGCTGGCTTCCACGCCCGCGGCCATTTCGGGCGCGGCCGCGTGCAGCAGCGCCAGACGCAGATTGGGCTTGTCGTGCGTGCGGCGGACCACCTCGTCGATCATCCGCTCCACCGCGCGGCGAAAAGTGCGCATCCGGGTCACCAGCACGGGCCCGCCCTCCCGGATTTCCATCACCGGAAGGATGCGCAGGGCCGTGGCCAGGTGGTACTGCAAAGGCCCCAACCGCCCGCCGCGGCGCATGTAGGCCAGGGTGCGCGGCACGAAGAGGATCCCGCTGCGCTCGCGGGCCCGCGCCGCGGCCGCGCGCACCTGTTCCAGCGATTCCCCGCGCTGGGCCGCGCGCGCCGCGGCCAGCACCTGAAAGCCCAGGGCCATGGATGTGGTTTGCGAGTCTTCGACCACGATGCGCGCGCCCGGAATCTCCTGCGCGGCTTGCCGGGCAGCCTGGTAGGTGGCCGAGAAGCGGGCCGACAAGAACAAGCCGTACACTTCCCGGCCGCTATAGGCCAGCGAGCGGAAGACTTCGGCAAAGGTCTCGGGATTGGGATGCGAAGTGGAGGGCAGGCTCGCGGATGCGTCCAGGCGGGCGTAGAATTCCTCGGGGGTGAGATCCACGCCCTCGCGGTAAGTGCGCCCTTCCCACAGCACCGAGAGCGGCACGACGGTGATGTCGTACTCTCGAATGTGCGCGGCGGGCAGGTCTGCAGTGCTGTCGGTCACGATGGCCACAGAACGCTGCATTGGGCCTCCTTCGTGGGCCGCGGTGGGTGGTTCAGTATAGCATACTGCGGGGCCGTTGGGCCGGTTCGTGGCCGGCTTATGGGCCTCCGTTCAGGCCTTCAGCGGCAGGCCCACTTCGCGCGCCGCCTCGGTGAGGGCTTCGATGGCGTAGTCCACATCCGCGAAGTCGTGGGCCGCGGTGACCGTGGCCCGCAGGCGCTCTTGCCCTTGCGGCACCGCGGGCGCCAGGACGGGCAGGATGAACACATCGCGCTTCATGACGGCCCGGGTGAGTTGGAGGGCCAGATCTTCGCCCCGCGCCATCACGGGCACCACGGGGGTTTCGGACTGCAAGATGTCGAAGCCGCGCTCGCGCAGCCCCTGGAGGAAGCGGCGGGTGTTGGCCTGCAACTTTTCGACGCGCCAGGTCTCCTCTTGCAGCAGACGCAAGCCTTCCAGCGCCACGGCCGCGACCACGGGCGACATCGCGGCCGTGAAGATGTAGCCCCGCGCCGCGTGGCGAATGGCGTGCACAATCCAATCCGCGGCCGCGATGTAGCCGCCCATGCTGGGGATGGCCTTGCTCAGCGTGCCCATCTTGAGGTCGATGACGCCGGGCATGTTGAAGTGCTCCTCGATGCCGCGGCCGGTCTGGCCCAGCACGCCCACCGAATGGGCTTCGTCCACCATGAGCCAGGCGTCGTACTTGCGGGCCAGCGCCACCACCGTGGGCAGATCCAGGATGTCGCCGTCCATGCTGAAGACCGCGTCCGCGACGATGAGTTTGCCGGCCTCGGGCGGCACGGCTTGCAGGCGGCGCTCCAGCATGTCCATGTCGTTGTGCCGATAGCGCAGGAGTTTGGCGCCCGACATGAGCGCGCCGTCGATCAGGCTGGCGTGGTTGTATTTGTCTGAAATAATATAGTCGCCGCGGCCGACCAACGCGGCAATGGTGCTGACATTGGTGACATATCCGGTGGGAAAGGCGATTGCGGCCTCGGTGCCTTTGAATTCGGCGATGGCCTCCTCCAGTTCCAGGTGTACGGGCAGGGTTCCCGAGAGGGTGCGCGAACCGTGCCCGCCCGTGCCGTAGCGTTCGGCGGCCTCGCAGGCGGCCTTGCGGAGCCGCGGATGTCCGATGAGGCCCAGATAACTGTAGGTGGCCATCATGAGCATGCGACGCCCTTGGACGACCACCCATCCGCCTTGGGTTTGGTCTTCGATGAGGATGTGGAAGAGGTAGCGGCCGGCTCGCTTTCCGTTGTACACCCACTCGTTGATGGCGTTCAAGCGCCGGGTAATCGGGTCTGCGGGGTTCCGTGGGGGCATGGACGCGCCTCCTCAAAAGGGGACATAAACCGGACTCATGCTCATTATAAACCGAAAGTGCGGAGATGGGCCTTTTATCTTGTCAAACAGACTTGCTTGATAGATGGGAGATTTACAATTTTTATTTTCTGAGATGAGGAGCCTCACATCTGGTAAATCCGACGAGCCCGACCATGCGGTCGGGCTCGCCGTTGCTGAGAAGCGTCGTTGGAAGCGGGCTTAGAGGATCTCCAACTCCTTCAACTTCTCCTCGGGCACCACGCCATTGACCCAGCCGCGCGCCTCGTAGTACTCGGCCAGCATCTTGTCCAGTTCGGCCACATGGCCCTTGGAGGCCGCGTGTCGCGACGGTTCCTCCAAGAAGCGCTTGGGCAGGTAGTCCGAGCCCTCGCGGAAGCCGACCAGGTTGTTGTAGTAGCGTTCCAGGTTGTAGATGCGCTCGCCCGTCCTGAGCATTTCCTCGCTGGTGTAGTTCAGGCCCGTCATGCCGTTCCACAGGTCGGTGTAGTCGTCCATGTCCATGGCGAAGGCCGAGAACTTGCACAGGTTCAGCGAGTCGCTCACCGCGTGCACATCCTGGAACACCTTGACCAGTTGCCCCTTGCCCTTCCAGGCCAGGGGATCGGTCCGGGTGGCCTCGCGGATGTGGATGGGCATGATGTTGAGTTCCGACGCGGGGGTGTAGGCCCGCAGGTGGCACGCGCCCCGGTTGGAGGTCGCGTAGCCGATGCCCATGCCCTTGAGGCCGCGCGGGTCATACGCGGGGATGGCCTGGCCCTTGACCGTCATGGCCGCGTCGGGCACGCCCAGGGCCTTGGCCGCCCGCTCGGTGCCTTCGGCCAGAATGTCGCCCACGCCTTGGCGATAGGCGATCTTCTCGTACAGCGCGATCTGGCCCTTCCAGTCGCCCCATTCCAGCCCTTCGCCTTCGGGGGCCTTGCCCCGTTCGGTGGCTTCCATGTACATGGCCAGCACATTGCCGCCCTCGATGGTGTCCATGCCGAAGTCGTTGCTCAGGTCGATGAGTTTGACCACCGCGTCCAGGTAGCCCACGCCGCACATGGGGCCGAAGGCCCACACCGATTCGTACTCGGTGCTTTCCATCTCCAGCCCGGCGAAGGGGCTGCCTTCGGGCAGGCGCACCTTCTTCTTGCAGGCCACGGGGCAGGCGTGGCAGGTGGGATCGTCGATGAGGATGGTCTCCTTGACCGCCTCACCGCTCACATTTTCGGCCTCTTCGAAGTAGGTGTCCTTGGCGTTGAACGCGGGCAGCGCGCCGATGCTGTTGACGATGTTCATCAACACATTGGTGCCGAACACCGACAAACCGCCCTTGCGCGGCGCGGTGATGTTGTTCTCGTCCATGATGCGGGCCAGGGCGCGCTTGTACGCGGTCTTGAAGCGCTCGGGGTCTGCGGGTTTGGGGAAGCGTTTTTCGGCCTTGATCACCACGGCCTTGAGTTTCTTGTAGCCGCCGACGCAGCCCGTGCCGCCCCGGCCCGAAGCGCGGTCGTCCTCGTTGATCCAGTTGGCGAAGCGCACATGGTTTTCGCCCGCGGGGCCGATGGCGATGACGCTCAGGTTCTTCTCGCCGTACTTGTCACGGAAGTACTTGACCGTGTCGTGCACGCCTTTGCCCCACACTTCGGACGCGTCCTTGATCTCCACCACGCCGTCGTGCACATAGACATACACGGGTTTGTCCGCTGCGCCCTTGAAGATGAGGCCGTCGAAGCCGGCCCAGCGCAGGCGGGCCGCGGACCAGCCGCCGTGATGGCTATCGGTGACCGTGCCCGTCAGCGGCGAGCGGGTGACGATGGCCATGCGGCCGCTCATGTTGGCCGAAGTGCCCGTCAACGGGCCATTCATGAAGATGAGCAGGTTGTCGGGCGACTCGGGCGCGACATCGGGCCCGTTCTCCAAAATGTAGCGCACGCCCAAACCGCGTGAGCCCAGATACTTGCGGGCCCATTCTTCAGGAATCGGCTTGTATTCCACAGTGCCTTTGCTCAGGTCAATGTGGGCGACCCGATTGGCATAACCTCCGAACATAGCGACCTCCTTGCACAAGGGGATAGACTGCAAACGGACAATGCGCGGTCTGGCGACCGAAGGGCCGCGCGCTCAGCGCCCCGGCGGGAACAGTTCCAGGCGGGTCTGGGCGTCCACAGGCGTATCAACGCCTTGCAGATATTCCATCTCGCGGCCGTTGACTAACAGACGCCAGCCCTGTTTGAGGCGGTAACTGGGCACCACCTCCATCCACAACGCGTCGGGCTTCTCGTGGCCCTCCCAGATCACATCCAGGGCCTCGCGGCGGGCCACAGGATGATAGTTGAAGAACTTGCGCATCACATCTTCCACCGTCGCGCCCGGATGCACGGCCACCGCGGTCTCCCGCTGCGGCATCTTGGCCCGCAGCAGGCCGTACACCACCACGGGCACCCGGAACTTGCCCTCGTCCAGGTCGCGGGCCACCTGGTAGCCCAACTCCATCTGGTTGAGTTGCACGCTCAGGTACTTGTTCCAGCCCTTCATGGCGCGGGCCACCACCTGGCCGTCCAGCCCGGCCTCGCGCATGTAGTCGGCGAACATGGACAGCACCAGCCCGATGGACACCCGCACATAGGCGTGGGGGACATGGATACCGCGGGGGCCGTGGCCGGCGTGGATGATGCCGGCGCGGAAGAGATAATCCGCGAGTTCCGCGCTGGTGTCCATGCCCAGCGTCCGGGCCAGCCAGATGGTGAAGAAGCGGCGGCGTTCCTCCAGATGGGCTTCGTCCACCGATTCTTCCCAGCCCAAAATGGCCGCGGTCTCGGGCACCGAACTCAGGTAGTCATAGACATTGGCCACCAATTCGGTGCCCCGGCGGAACAGGGCCTCCACCGTCTCGGCCATCGCGGCCCAGTCGTCGGGGCCCAGCGCGGCAAAGCGCAGCATGCGTTGCCATTCATCGACCGGGTCGGGCTCCAGGCCGTGGAAGAGCAGGCGCTCGTCCGGCACGGACGGCGGGGCCTGGGTTTGCAACAGGTCTTTCCAATCGGTCAACATGGAGGGCTCCTCCGCGGTTAAAAACACCCGCCGCGGCCATCCGCGGCCGCGGCGTTATGTTCTGCGTGTAGTTTGGCACGCAGCCCGAATCTTCTGTCCGGCCAACTGAGTTGCACATCTTGCCATGGACGCCACCTTCGGGCTTTGGAAGCATGCCTCGCACGCTTCGCGTGCTTAAAAATAGCACATTCCGCCGCCTAAGGCAAGGGCTGGGCGGCGGAGTGTATTTCAGTTTAGTCGGTGCATGAATCGGTTGCGGAGACGGAGGAGGGAGGGCTGGGTGGGTAGCGGTCCGT
>JAADEN010000101.1 GCA_013153375.1 Chloroflexota bacterium
GGGATCGCTCCTGTTCTTCCCCGCCGGGGCGCTGGGCCGTGGCGGGCCCCCCTTCCCTCCCAGGGTGGGGTTCACCGCCCAAGGGGGGCGGAGTTGTGTCGGTCGCGGCCTCTTCCTCCAGGGCCGCGAACCAAGCCGCGGGACGCTGCCAATGGGCTGGGGTCCAGTTCGGCAGCGCGCGCGCCAGGCGGGCTTTGAGGTAGTCCAACAACGAGGGCGTGGTCTTGGGCCGTGAGGTCATCCCAGCCTCCGCGCCAGGAAGAAAGTGTACGCGCCCTGGGGATGGCGCGGTTGGTGCGCGTAGCGCCGCAGGCGGCGGTGCAGCCAGGCGATGTTCCAGCGCCGCGGGGCCAGCAGCCAGCGCCCCGTCAGGGCCTTGACCAGCAGGCTGGGCAGGCCCAGGGGGTGGCCCCATTCCAGGATGGCCAGGGCCCGCGGGGGGAAGTAGTCCCATTGCTGCTCGACCAGGAACCCGGCCCGCGCCAGCCGTTCCTCCCACACCGCGGGCGGGTCGGTGTGCGCGTGCCGCGAGATGCGGTTGAACAGGCGGCCGTAGGCCGCGGCCAGGCGGGGCAGGCCCAGGCGGCGCAGCGTCCGTGCGCCCCACAGCAGCCGCGGGAAGCGATGGTTGGGCACGGTGAAGACGAAGGGCGCGCCGGGCCGCAGCACGCGCGCGGTCTCGTGCAGCACGGCCTCCACCTGGGGGATGTGCTCCAACACCGAGTTGCTGACCGCGCTGGCGAACGCGGCCGATGCGAAGGGCATGGCCGCGCCGTCGGCCTGCACCAGCAGGCGGTGCGCGCCGCGCGTCCGGGCCTCGCGCAGGGGCGCGGCCCAGGGGTCCAGGCCCACATCCAGGCGGCGGGGGAAGGTGTGGGCGGCAAAATGGCCGTCGCCGCAGCCCAGATCCAGCGTGGGCGCGGGCAGGTCCAGATCCTGGTAGAACGAGGCTTCGATGGCGCGCAAAAAGGCCCGAAAGTAGGGCAAGGTTTGCAAGTGCTGCGCCAGCAAGTCGTCGGTGGTTTGGGCGGGCATGGTGGGCATTATACCCCTTCTGGTACAATACGCGCATGCAGACCCGGCAACCTGTGCGTGATTGGCTGTTGACCTATTTGCCCGCCACGCCCGTGGGCCCGTTGTGGGTCGGCGTGGCCGAACCGGGCGGCTGGGCGCAGTTGAAGTTCGGCTCGCGGCCGCCGGACGCGCCGCGGCAGGTCTCCTGGCGGCTGGTCGAGCCCGACAGCGACGCGCTGCGCCCCTATCTGGACGCGCTCCAGGCGTATTTCGATCGCGCCGAGCCTGTGCCGCCCGGCCCGTGGGTGTGGGAGTTCACGCCTTTCCGCGCCGCGGTGTACGCGGCCGTGCGCGCCATCCCGCCCGGTCAGACGCGCACCTACGGCCAGATCGCGGCCGCGGTGGGACGGCCGCGCGGCGCACGGGCCGTGGGGCAGGCCCTGGCCCGCAATCCCATCCCCCTGGTGGTGCCCTGCCACCGGGTGGTGGCTGCGGACGGCTCGCTGGGCGGCTTCAGCGCGGAGGGCGGGGTGGCCCTCAAGGCCCGTTTGCTGATGTGGGAGCGGGGGCAATATCCCTTGCCCGTGTGGCCGGCCGAGTGACCTTCATTCGCGCGCCACGCCCGCGGTCCAGCCTTCCATGGCCGCGAACTGGCGGTGGTACAGGTCCGCGTACAGGCCGCCCGCGGCCAGCAGTTCCTCGTGGGTGCCGCGCTCCACGATGCGGCCCCGGTCCAGCACCACGATGAGGTCGGCCTCCCGCACGGTGGAAAGCCGGTGGGCGATGACGAACGCGGTGCGCCCGCGCAGCAGTTCCCGCAGCGCGGCCTGGATGTGGACTTCGGTGCGGGTGTCCACGCTGGCCGTGGCTTCGTCGAGGATGATGATGCGGGGCCGGGCCAGCAGCGCGCGGGCGATGGCGATGAGTTGCCGCTGGCCCACGCTGAGCAACTTGCCCCGCTCGCCCACCACCGTGTCGTACCCCTCGGGCAGACGCATGATGAAATCGTGGGCCTGCGCGGCCTTGGCCGCGGCCTCCACTTCCTCGCGGGTGGCCTCGGGCCGGCCGTAGCGGATGTTCTCCAGCACGGTGGTGTTGAACAGGAAGGGCTCCTGCAACACCATCGCGATCTGGCGGCGCAGGGTGTGCAGGTCCACGGTGCGCAGGTCGTGGCCGTCGATGAGCACCCGGCCCCGCTGGGGGTCGTAGAAGCGGGGGATGAGGCTGACCAGGGTGCTCTTCCCCGCGCCCGTGGGGCCCACGATGGCCACGGTTTGGCCCGGCTCGGCCCGCAAGTTGATGTCCTCCAGCACCCAACGCTCGTCTTCGTACGCGAACCACACATCCTCGAACACGACTTCGCCCCGCAGGTTCGTCAGGCGGATGGCGTTGGGCGGCGAGGTGATGTCGGGGGGCAAATCCAGAATCTCGAACAGGCGCTCGGACGCGGCCAGCGCGGACTGGGCCATGGTCCACTGCGCGGCCAGCATGCGCACGGGCCGGAAGAAGGCCTGCACATATTGCACGAACGCGACCACCACGCCCACGGTCACCATCCGGGCCAGGGCCATGTAGCCGCCCACGCCCGCGACCAGGGCCAGGCCCAGGGTGCTCAGCACATCCACCGCGGGGCCGAAGGCCGAGGTGATGGCCCCGGCCGTGATGTTGGCTTCCATGTTGCGGCGGTTGCGGGCCACAAAACGGCGGATGTTCTCCTCGGTACGGCTGAAAGCCTGGGCCACCCGGATGCCTTCCAGTTCTTCCTGCAAATCCGCGGACACATCGCCGATGGTCTCCCGGGCCCGGCGGAACGCGCGGCGGGCCAGGGACGCGACCCATTGGGTGGCCAGCCACATCAGGGGGATGACGCTGAGCGCGACCAGGGCCAGCCGCCAGTCGAGCCAGAACATGGCCGCGATGATGCCCACCAGCGCGAACAGGGAGCCCAGCACCTGGCGCAGGGTCTGGCTGAAGAAGGTCTGCACGATGTCCAGGTCGTTGACCAGGCGGCTCATCAGGTCGCCGGCCTCCTCGTGCTCCAGGTAGCGCAGCGAGAGGCGGTGGATTTGGTCCAGCAACTGCTGGCGCATGGTGGCCAGGATGCGATAGCCCAGACTGGCCACCAGGTGCATCTGCGCGGCCTGGGCCACGAAGCCCAGCACATACACGGCCAGGAGCAGCAGCACGAAGCGCCGCAGCGCGACGGGGTCCTTGGGCAGCAGGGCCCGGTCCACCGCGCGACCGATGAGGGTGGGCGCGGCGCCCTGGCTGAAGGAATAGGCCAGGATGGCCACCACCAGCAACAGCAGCGAGCCCCAGTAGGGCCGCGCGTAGGCCAGCAGCCGCCGCACCACCGCGCGGCGGTCGCGCGCGGTGAGTTGCTCCTCGGGCAATTCGGCCAGGCGTTGATACATGCGTTGCAAGCCCATGTTCGTCCTTCTCCGTCAGGACTGGGAAGACGCTTCCGCGTCGGAAGGCTGCGGCGTGGACGACTGCGCCGCAGCCGGGGCCACCTCCCACGGGCGCACGCCGAACTGGGAGGCCAAAATCTCCACATACAACGGGCTGCGGTGCAGCAACTCCGCGTGGGTGCCCTGCGCGACCAGCCGCCCCTCGTGCAGCAGCAGGATCTTGTGGGCCCGCTGCACCGTGGCGATGCGCTGGGCGATGACGAAACTGGTGCGGCCCTCCATGAGGCGATCCAGGGCCTGCAAGATGCGATGCTCGGTCTCCGCGTCCACGGCCGAAGTGCTGTCGTCCAGGATGAGGATGCGCGGGTCCACCAGCAGCGCGCGGGCGATGGCGATGCGCTGCTTCTGGCCGCCCGAGAGGCCCACGCCCCGCTCGCCGATGACCGTGTCGTAGCCCTGGGGCAGTTGCATGATGAAGTCGTGGGCCTGCGCGGCCTTGGCCGCGGCGATGATTTCCTCCATGGTCGCGTCGGGTTTGCCGTAGGCGATGTTCTCCCGGATGGTGCCCGAGAACAGGATGGGCTCTTGCAGCACGATGCCGATCTGCCGGCGCAGCGAGTCCAGGGTCACATCCCGCACATCGTAGCCGTCGATGCGCACCGCGCCCGCGGTCACATCGTAGAAGCGGGGGATGAGGTTGATGATGGTGCTCTTGCCCGAGCCTGTCTCGCCCAGAATGGCCACGATCTCGCCCGGCTCGGCCACGAAAGTGATGTCGTGCAGCACATCCCGGTCGCTGCCGGGATAGCGGAAGTACACATGGTCGAACTCCACCCGGCCCTTGATGGGCGGCAGGGGGATGGCGTCGGGCTTCTCTTTGACCTCGGTCTCCGCGTCGAGGATTTCGAACACCCGTTGGGCCGAGGCCGCGGCCCGGGCCATCAGGTTCGACACCATGCCGATGTTGAGGATGGGCATGGTCAAAAATTGCAGATACCCGATGAAAGCCACCAGTTCGCCCACGGTCAGCCGTCCGGCCAGGTGCTCTTGGCCGCCCCACCACAGCACCAGCACGATGGCCAGGTTGGTGGTGAAGAAGATGAGGGGCAGGATGCGGGTGAACCAGCGCACCCAGGTCAGGTGTTGTTCCAGGAGGATTTGATTTTGGGCCGCGAACCGCTCGCGTTCCGTGTCTTCCCGGGCGAACGCGCGCACCAGCCGCGCGCCCAGGATGTTCTCGTGC
The DNA here is from genome assembly GCA_013153375.1 of Chloroflexota bacterium. GTDB lineage: Bacteria > Chloroflexota > Anaerolineae > Anaerolineales > DRMV01 > JAADEN01. Next base: position 4,669 of record JAADEN010000101.1, read on the forward strand.
AGGATGGTGTTCAGCGTGGCCAACTCTTGCTGGATGCGCCGCGAGATGGGCATCAGGCGGCGCACCATGAAGGTGAACAGGCCCAGGATGACGGGCACCACGAACATCACCCGCCAGGCCAGCGACGCGTTCATGCGGAAGAGCAGCACCACCGCGCCCACCACCATGAACAGCGAGCCCAGCAGCCACACCAGCCCGCGGCCGAAGAAGATGCGGATGGTCTCCACATCCGAGGTCATGCGGGTCATCAGGCGGCCCGTCTGGGCCTGGTCGTGGTACGAAAAACTCAGGCTCTGGATTTTGGCGAACAGCGCGTTGCGCAGGTCGAAGGCCACGCCCTGGGACGCGATCTCGCTCCAGTAGCCTTGCAAGAAGTTGAACACGCCCCGCACCAGGGCCACCACCAGCAAACCGGCCACGGCCTGCCACACCGCGGTCATGTTCAGCGGCCGCAGGCCCCGGTCGATGAGCCAGCGCACCAGTTGCGGCACGGCCAGATTGGCCAGGTTGACCAAAATCAAGGCCGCGAGCGCGGCCAGGGCGTATTTGAGGTAGGGCCGCAGGTAACGGGCGGCCCGCCAGAGCACGCGCATAGACGCTCCTTTGTCGCGTTTTGCCTGATTATAACAGCAGTCCCCCTGCCATGTCCCCCACGCGCGCGGGGGCGGCCCGTGCCGGACCGCCCCCGACCGTGTCCACCTATCTTTGGCGTTTAGAGTCGCTCGACGATGTACTGCACCGCCTCGCCCACCGTGGTGATGCTTTGCGCGTCTTCATCCGAAATCTCGGCCCCGAATTTGTCCTCCAGCGCCATGATCAATTCCACCAGGTCCAACGAATCGGCCTCCAGGTCCTCCCGAAAGCGGGCGTCCATGGTGACTTGCGATTCGTCCACGCCCAGCAAATCCACGATGATGGCTTTGATTTGTTCGAAGACTTCCTGTTCCTTGCTCATGCGATCTCCTCCTTATGCGAGAAGGAAAGTGGGGTGGGCAAATTGTATCACAGAGATGCCCGCGCTATGGTAAGATACACCCGCCCGGCCGCGAAGTTGCGCCGCCGGTCGCAAGGCATCCGTAGGAAGGAAACACCCGCCTATGTCAAAAGTTACGCCTACGGGGCGGCGAAAAGACGAGCACCTGCGCATCAATTTGGAACGGGATGTGCGCTCGGGCCTGCGCACGGGGTTCGAGGACTATCGCTTCCTCCATCAGGCGTTGCCCGAGTTGGACCTGGCCCAGGTGCGGACCGACCTGACCTTGTTCGGACGCCGCTTGGCCGCGCCGCTGCTCATCTCCTCCATGACGGGCGGCACCCCCGAGGCCGCGCGCATCAACCGGCGTCTGGCCGAGGCCGCGCAGGCCGTGGGCGTCGCGCTGGGCGTGGGCTCCCAGCGGGCCGCGCTGGAGGACCCCGCGGCCGCGGCCTCCTTTCAGGTGCGGGCCTACGCGCCCGATGTCTTGCTCTTCGCCAATCTGGGCGCGGTGCAACTCAACTACGGTTATGGGGTGGATCATTGTCGGCGGGCCGTGGACATGATTCAGGCCGACGCGCTCGTCTTGCACCTCAACCCGTTGCAAGAAGCCTTGCAGCCCGAGGGCGACACCAACTTCGCGGGGCTGTTGTCCAAGATCGAAGCCGTGGCGCGCGCCTTGGAGGTCCCGCTGGTGGTCAAAGAAGTGGGTTGGGGCATCAGCCCCCAGGTGGCCCGCCGTCTGGCCGACGCGGGCGTGGCGGCCATCGATGTCGCGGGCGCGGGCGGCACTTCGTGGAGCCAGGTGGAGATGCACCGCGCGCCCGACGAGCACCACCGCCGCCTGGCCGCCGCGTTCGTGGATTGGGGCATTCCCACCGCGGAGAGCCTGCGCTATGTGCGCGCGGTCGCGCCCGAGGTGCGGGTGTTCGCCTCGGGCGGCCTGCGCACGGGCGTGGATGCGGCCAAGGCCCTGGCCCTGGGCGCGACCCTGGCCGGCTTCGCGGGGCCGCTGCTGCGCGCGGCC
>JAADEN010000062.1 GCA_013153375.1 Chloroflexota bacterium
GCGCGCCTTCGGCCGCGGCCGCGACCCGCGCGTCCGTCCCGCAGGCCAGCCCTACGAGTTCGGCTTCGCCGCCTCCCTCGGCCACGGCCTCGGCGACGCCGTCGCCCACGGCCACTGCTTCGCCCATGCCCACATCCACGCCGACCCCGCGGCCCACGCCCACCCTGGTGCCCAACGGCGTCGGCCACACCGACGACCTGGGCGACCCCATCTACTGCATCAACGGCAAGCCCGCGTTTCGCTGGCTGCCCGCGGGGCTGGATCTGTGGTACGCGGCCATGGTCGCGGAAGCCGATCCCGCGGAAGAGGGGCGCTGTTACTGGGTGGTCACGGTGTTGTTCGCGGAGCCCATCGGGCGCACCGCGCTGGCCGGAGGCGTCGAGTTCTACCATCCCGACGCGCCGCGCCGCCAGCCGCCCTCGAAGACCTGGTTCTTCGACAACATCGCCTACCTCAGCCTCAACTTCGCCTGGTCGCCCCAGGATGCCGCGTTGACGACCTGGGCCGAGAAGATCTACCAGGGGCGCTGGATTCGGACGCGGACCATCACGGGCTACACGGGCCAGGTGGACTCCCAGGGCCGCCTGGTGCTGCGCATCCCGTGCGACGCGGTGCGGCCCGGCTCGACCTGGATGGTGGCCGCGACGGGCGAGCAGGGCACGGTGTGCGACGCGCTGGGGCTGGACGAAAACGGCCTGCCCGCCCTGCCCCTGCCCCCTACCCCCACGCCGTGAGGAGCGCGATGCCCGGCCTGTATCGGGCCCTGTGGCCCCTGCTGCAACGCACCGACCCCGAGACCGCGCACCACCGGGCGCTGCGCTTCTGGCGCGCGGTGGGCCGCTGGCCCTGGCTGGCCCGCGCGGTGGCCCGGGCCACGGGCGCGCACGACCTGCCCGCGGATCCCGTGGTGGTCGCGGGCGTGCGCTTTCCCAACCGGGTCGGCCTGGCCGCGGGCTACGACAAGGACGGCGTCGCGTGGCGCGGCCTGGCCGCGCTGGGCTTCGGGCACATCGAAATCGGCACCGTGACCCCGCGGCCGCAAAAGGGCAATCCCCGGCCCCGCATGTGGCGGATACCCGAGCGCCAGGCCCTCATCAACTATCTGGGCTTCCCCAGCCGGGGCGCGGCCTTCGTGCTGCAGCAGTTGCAGGGGGAACGGCCCCCGGGCCTGGTGCTGGGCGTGAACCTGGGCAAGAACCACGCCACGCCCAACGCGCGCGCGGAGGCGGACTACATCTTGCTCACCCGGGTCTTCGCGCCCGTGGCCGACTATCTGGTGGTCAATGTCAGTTGCCCGAACCTGGAAGACTTTCGGGAACTGCAAAACCGCCGCGCGGTGCAGCGTCTGGTGCGCGCGGTGGTGACCACCCGCAGCCTGTGGCAGGCCCAAACGGGCGGCGCGCGTCCGCTGCCCGTGTTCGTCAAACTGGCGCCCGACTTCGGCCCCGGCCAGTTGGAAAGCACGGTGGAAGGCGCGCTCCTGGGCGGCGCGGACGGCTTCATCGCCACCAACACCACCACCCAACGCCCCGGCCTGGGCCCCCGCTGGCGCGAGATCCCCGGGGGGTTGAGCGGCGCGCCCCTGCGCGATCTGAGCACCCAACTCATCCGCCGCCTGGCGCGGCTCACCCAGGGCCGGGTGCCCATCATCGGCGTGGGCGGCATCCTCAGCCCCGCGGACGCGCAAGCCAAGTTGGACGCGGGCGCGGCTTTGGTCCAGGTGCTCACGGGCCTGGTCTATCGAGGCCCCGGCCTGGTCCCCCAAATCGTGCGCGCGCTGGCCCAGAAGCGCGGGCGCGACGAGCAAACTTCCCCTTCGCGAGACCGCATGGCCCTTACCGGAGGAGGTTCCCCATGACCCCCAAGACTTTGTTGCGTGGCGGCACATTGGTGACCGCGAGTGACATGCTGACCGCCGACCTGCTCATGGAGGGCGAGCGCATCGTGGCCCTCGGCCGCGACCTGGTGGCGCCCGACGCCCAGGTGGTGGATGTCGCGGGCAAGTTCGTGCTGCCCGGCGGCATTGACCCCCATGTGCACCTGGATCTGCCCATGTTCGGCACGGTGTCGTCGGACGACCACTACACGGGCACCAAGGCGGCCGCGTTCGGCGGCACCACCACGGTGCTGGACTTCGTGCCCCTGGACCATCCCACCCTGGCCGAGTCGGTGCGGGCCTGGAAGGCCAAGGCCGACCCCAAGGTGGCCGTGGACTACGGCCTGCACATGAACATCACCCGCTGGGACGACGCGATTTGGGCCGAGATGGCCGACCTGCCGGGCATGGGCATCACCAGCATCAAGGTGTTCATGGCCTACAACGGCCGGTTGCGGCTGCAGGATGGGGAGATCTTTCAGGCCATGCGCCGGGCGCGCGAACTGGGCCTGCTGACCATGCTGCACGCGGAGAACGGGGATGTGATCGAGGTGCTGGTGGCCGAGGCCCTGGCGCAAGGCCACACCGAACCCGTGTGGCACGCGCGCACCCGTCCGGCCTGGGGCGCGGTGGAAGCCGCGCTGCGGGGCGCGGCCCTGGCCCAGCAGGCCGCCGCGCCGCTGTACATCGTGCACATGAACACCGCGGGCGAGGTGGACATGCTGCGCTACGCGCGCGAAAAGGGCCTGCCCGTCATGGGCGAGACCTGCCCCCAATATCTGTTCTTCACCGAGGAGCACCTGGCCCGGCCCGACGGCGCGAAGTGGATTTGCTCGCCGCCCATGCGCACCCCCGAGGACAACGCGGGGCTGTGGCGCGGCCTGGAGTTGGACATCCTGCAAACGGTGGGCACGGACCACTGCCCCTTCTTCTACGACGGCACGAAGCCCATCGAGTACGAGGGCGAGATGGTGGCCATCCCGGGCAAGGAACTGGGCAAGGACAACTTCACCAAGATCCCCAACGGCGTGCCGGGCGTGGGCGACCGGCTGCCCGTGCTGTGGACCAAGGGCGTGGTCGAGGGCCGCTTGACGCCGCAGCAGTTCGTGGCCCTGACCGCGACCAACCCGGCCAAGATCTTCGGCCTGTACCCGCGCAAGGGCGTGCTGGCCCCCGGCGCGGACGCGGATGTGGTGGTGTGGGACCCGGACCTCAAGGTGACCTACGGCGTGCGGGTGGCTCAGCACCGCACCGACTACAACCTGTACGAGGGCTGGGAACTGACGGGCTTTCCGGTGCAGGTGTACCTGCGCGGGAACCTCATCGTGGACCACGGCGAATGGCGCGGCGCGGCCGGCCAGGGCCGCTATCTGGCCCGCCGTCCCTACGCGGGGCAGGTGCTGTGAAGGGAGAAGTCAGAGGTGAGAGGTCAGGGGGGAGAGGTGAGGGGGCGGCGGTTGGTTGGCCGCGGCCCTGGAAAGCATAGGAGCCGCTGAGGACAAGGAAGAATTCAATGGCTACACGCAGTGAGGCCCCGTCCACATCAGCCGCGCGGCGCTGGGATCCCGTCCTCCTCGTGCTGGGCGGGCTGTGGCTGGCCTGGATGACCCTGCCCTACGGCCTGGCCTGGTGGTGGGGCCGACGGCAGGGGCTGGTGTTCGCGGGCTTTCTATACAACCCGTTCGACAACTTCACCTACCTGGCCAAGATGCGCCAGGGCTACCAGGGCGCGTGGGTGTACCGCCTGGCCTTCACCGCCCAACCCGGCCCCGGCGCGCCCATCTTCCTCTACTACCTGGCGCTGGGCCACCTGGCCCGGCTGCTCCACGCTTCGCTGCTGACCGTCTATCACGCGGCCCGCCTGCTCAACGGGGGATTGCTCTTCGCGGCCCTGCTGCACGCGGTGCGGACCTGGTTCCCGCAGCGGCCCTGGGCCCAGCGTTTCGGCCTGGGCCTGGCCCTCTTCGGCAGCGGCATGGGCTGGACCTTCTTCGCCTGGCTGCCCCAGCATCCCCCGCCGGACATGGGCATCCCCGAGGCGTTCCCCTATCTGGCCGCGCTGACCAGCCCGCACTTTCCCCTGGCGCTGGCCCTGCTGGTGGCCCTCATCGCCTGGCCCTGGAGCCGCGCCGTCACCACCCGGACGCGCCTGGCGTGGGTGCTCATGGCCGGGCTGCTGAGCGTGATCTACCCCTTTGGCGTGGTGGTGGCCCTGGCCGCGCTGGCCCTGGGCGGCCTGCCTTTGTGGTGGTGGAACCGGCTGAGCCGACGGCTGGGCCCCAAGCCGACGCCCAGGGTCTGGCCGCGACCCTGGGAGCGGGCCGCGTGGGTCGCGCTGGGCGGCCTGCCCTACCCCCTGTACGCGCTGTGGGCCATCCGCCAGGACCCCACCCTGGTGGTCTGGAACGCGCAGAATGTGACCCCCAGCAACCCGTGGTGGCAGATGCTGCTGGCTGTGAGCCCCGCGCTGCCCGTGGCCCTCTACTGGGCCTGGGAGCAGTGGGGACGGGGCCTCTTGCCCGCGGGCTGGCAGGCGCCGACCTGGGCCTGGGCCGTGAACAGCGTGGTCCTGTCCCAGATCCCGCTGTCGTTGCAGCGCCGCTTTTTCGTGGGCGCGTACCCGCCGGCCGCGCTGACGGCCACCAGCACCCTGGCCCGCCTGCCCAAAGCCCGCCGCCGAAAGTGGGCCTTGGGCGTGCTGGCCTTGAGTTTGCCCTCCACGCTGCTCTTCGCAGTGGGCTTCCTGATGCTCATCTTCCAGGGCTCGCCCGTGCTCTACCTCACCCCGGCCGAAGAGGCCGCGTTCGCCTGGATTCGCGAACACACGCCGCCCGAGGCCCTGTTCCTCAGCAGCCCCGACACGGGCGCACGGCTGGTCGCGTTCACCGGCCGCAGGGTGTTCGTGGGCCATCCCCTGGAGACGGCCCACGCGACGGACGAGACGGACTTCGTGCGCGCGCTCCTGTGCCAGCAGGGCGACCCCGAGGCCAAGGCCCGCGACCTGGCCGCCCGGGGCGCGGCTTATGTCTTCGTCGGCCCCCGAGAGCGAGAATTTTGTCAGGGCGAGGTGTACCTGCCCGCGGACGCGCGGGAGGTCTTCCGCCAGGACGACCTCGTGATTTACGCCCTCCCCGGGCCCAACGAGTGACGAGGGCTATTCGGGTTCGGCGAACTTTTGCACCTCGTAGGTGTACACTTCCAGCGGCTTACGCAGCCACAGGTCCGGCGGCGCGCCCATCTTCAGGCTCAAGTGGCTGAGGAAGGTGGCCGGATCGGGCAACTGCTCCCACACCTGGGGCAGGAAAGTGGCGCGGCGCCCGGTCTCGGGATCCACCAGCACCACGCCGTCGATGCCGGGGCGCAGGCGGCGGATCAGATCTTCGGGCGAAGTGTAGTGCAAGCGCCGCAGGGGCGTCAGATACGAGATCTCGATGCGGATGTCGGGCAACTCTTCGGGCTGGACGGGCCAAAAGCGCGGGTCGCGCAGCGCGGCCGCGACCGCGTTCTCTTGCACATCCCGGGCCAGAGGGCGCACCGGCTCCAGCGAGCCAATGCAGCCCCGCAACTGGCCGTGCTTGGTCAGGGTGACGAAAGTCGCGCCCGGCTCCCGCAGGCGCGGGGGCAGTTGGTCCCACGGCGGCTCGGGGATGGGCAGCCCCCGCACGCCCCGTTCCAGGGCGTCCCGGGCCAGGCGCAACAGCGCCTCTTGTTCGACGGGGGTGAGATATTCGACTTTGTTCGTAGGCATGGAAGGACCTCCGTGGCGTGATGCCGGCGTTGGCGTGATCGTACCGGGCCGCGGGCCCGCGGCCTCGTCCCTCGACACCGAGCGACGACCCAGGTCGGAATTTGGCGACCCGCGGCGGGATGCTTTTTAGTACAATAGCAAATCCGGACGGCAAAAATCAAGGGGCCTCGGCCCCCAAGGGAAAGATACGCATGACCGAAACTCCGGTGCTCATCCTCACGGGCGCATCCCGCGGTTTGGGCGCGGCCACCGCGTTCGAGGCCGCGCAGCGCGGCGTGCGCCTGGTGCTCAACGCTCGCGACGGCACCCGCCTGGCGCAGGTCGCGGCCCGCTGCCGCGGCGTGGGCACCGCGGTGCACATCGTGGTGGGCGACATCGGCCGCGCCGCCACCGCGGCCCGCCTGGTCGAGACCGCGCTGCACCACTTCGGCGCGATCCACAGCGTGATCCACAACGCGGGCGTGCTGCCGCCCATCGCGCCCGTGGCCCAGGCCGACGCCGAGGCCTGGGAGGCCAACTGGCGCACCAACCTGCTGGGGCCGGTGCTGCTGAACGCGGCCGCACTGCCCCACCTGCGCCGCACCCAGGGCCGCATCGTGCATGTGTCCACCGGCGCGGCCGTGCGGCCTGTGCCCACCTGGGGCGCGTACAGCACATCCAAGGCCGGGCTCAACCACCTGACCCGCATCCTGGCCGTGGAAGAGCCCCAAGTCACCACCGTCGCGTTCCGCCCCGGCATCGTGGACACGGACATGCAGGCCCTCATCCGCGAGCAGGGCGCGGGCGTCATGCCGCCCGACGAGTACGCGCGCTTCGTGCGCTACTACGAGGAGGGCCGTTTGCGCCCGCCCGAGGAGATCGCGCGGCTGCTGCTGGCCCTGGCCCTGCACGCCCGCGCCGAATGGAGCGGCGAGTTCATCGCCTTCGACGACCCCCGGCTGCAAGAACTGGTGGACTTGCGCTGAGCGGGCCGGCCCCGCCCGGAGGGCATCCCCATGAACCCACCCTTGCCC